>NZ_JANHZQ010000065.1:0-17119 GCF_041414725.1 Alteromonas sp. DY56-G5
CTTAAATACAAAACGCCCGATGAAATACATCGGGCGTTTTAACCGAAATAAGTGTCAACCTATTTCAGGACTAGTCACAATTACCAATTACGAAAACTAGCTAATTATTAAAAAGCTAGCCTTCGAGCATGAAACCTATCATCCCCACTAAAAAACCAAGAATACCGCCAAGCGGAGGAAGCCAATGGTTTTCCATACGAATTTGCGGTGCAATATCCTGAAACACCGAATAAAGTATTCCACCTGCGGCAAACAGCATTATACCGCTCATTACAACGGGGAACTGCGCTAGATAATAAAAGCCTAACAAGCTAAACAAGGGGCCAAGTAGCGCCATTAATACAAAGATAATAATGAGTTTGGTACTGCGCTGCTTGTTCTTTGGCAACATTTCCCTATACGCATTAAACCCTTCTGGTAAGTTTTGAACTGCAATCAGTAGGCCTAATAACATGGTACCTCCGCCTAACGCTGCCGTAGTACCAAGTGCGATAGACTCAGGCACAAAATCACTGAGCATGGCGGCTAACTGGCTGCCTGCGGTTTTCTTTTTCGCCAAGTAAATATCAAGGGCCATAAAAGCTAAAGCACCGCCTACGAAGCACATTATGGCCGCAAATACCGATACGTCTTTTATGCCTTCAGGTACAAGTACAAGGCCAACTGCCGATATTAGCGCTCCTGCTCCTAACGCTAAAATACCATGGCGTAACTCTTTTTCTAGCCACTTAGGCTGAATGCCTTGGTAAGTCGCTAAAATAGCGCCAGCAGGCATCGCTAAGCCTGCTACTGTTGCCATTATTAATAAACCTACAATATCGCCTTGTGGCATAACGACTCCTTCCTAATCATTGCTTGTACATCTTCCTATTGATTACTACACACAGCACCATTGGTTTACAAATAATACCAGTCCGCATAGATAATTACCCACTCAGCGAGAGTTAAAATGTTCGTAATCGCGACGTGTTACCGCAGGTATAGTGGTTCTACATCAAGGTGACACAACGAGGAGTACGAACATTTTAAAAGCGCGTAACGAAAAAGAGCAGCTTAAGGCTGCTCTTTGCATTTATAACGATGGGTTGTGTTGGCTATACACAAAAAGTCGATTAATTTAAGTCCAAATCTCGGGTCATGTTCTCGTTCTTATCGCGATGCACAATAATGTTGTCTTCAATGCGAATGCCACCAAAAGGTTTGTATGCATCAATGGTATCCCAGTTGATGTACTTAGACGCAGGCGTCGCTTTAAGGTCGCGCAGTAGACTATCGATGAAGTACAGGCCCGGCTCAATAGTGAACACTTGACGCGCTTCTACCATACGCGTGCAGCGTAAGAACGGGTGATCATCAGGAGCAGGCTTAGGCGTGCCTCTGTCATCATTAACCAATCCGCCCACATCGTGTACCTGCAGCCCCAAGAAATGGCCAATGCCATGTGGGAAGAACGTGCGTGTAATACCCATTTCCACAATCTCAGGTGGCGTTAAATTCACCATGCCGGTATCGTGAAGAATTTGCGCAATACCATCGTGGGCTAACAAGTGAATGTCTGTGTAGGCTACACCCGGCTTTAACGAATCGACTAAGGTCAGCGTTACCTTATCTACCGCTTGAATGAGGTCGCGGAACATCGCTGAATTATGAACACCTTCTTGAGCGTAAGTACGTGTAATATCTGCCGCATAGCCATGATAATTTGCACCCGCATCAATCAGAAACGAACGTGATTCTTTTGGCGCTACGGTATCACACTGCATGTAATGCAGAATTGAAGCATGCTCGTTAAGTGCCACAATACTGGTATATGGTACGTCGTTGTCACCTTGTCGACTTGCTGCAGCATAGGCAAGATTGATATCAAACTCGCTTTTGCCTTCACGGAAGGCTTGCTCAGCGGCCTTATGACCTGCCACCGCCAGCTTGTTAGCTTCACGCATGCAGTCAAGTTCATAGTCGGTTTTATAAGCACGTTGATAATGCAAATAATGCAACACGCGGTCTGGATTTACATTGTCAAAACCCAACGCTTTTGCCACTTCAATATATTCGCCTACATAGGCAAAACGGCTTTTATCGTAAGGCAGAAATTTCTCTACCGCATCGGCCTGTTGAAGTAGTTTAATGTCGAAGCTGTCAGTCCAAAAGTCATTTGGCTCTGGTGGCACTTTGTGCCAGAAATCTTCAGGGCGATAGAAAATAAGCGTAGGCTTGTCTACACCGTTTACCACCAGCCAACAGTTAGGGTTATCAATAACAGGCACCCATGCTTTGAACTGCGGGTTTACCTTAAATGGGTAGTGATTATCGTCCAAGAAAAGACGTTTGCCCTGCCCTGAGTGAATAACTAGTCCGTCTAGCCCTTCTCGCTGTAATGCTTCGCGAGTTCTAGCTTGAAGCTCTTCGATATGCTGTTGGTAGGTTGCTTTATGTTGCGACATAGCCCCTCTTATCTTTTTAGTCGTTAGTTAGCTACTAGTGTATCACGAGGCCAGCATGACATGCATACTGGCTCAGACCGCTGTGCTGTTGTATACGTTAAGTTTCCCATACTGGTAAAATAATAACGTAATGAAAGGCGTACCCTTATACGCCTAACCTTTGATAGCTATCGCGGTGCTAGTTGCAGTGTACCTGTTACCGGATGTGTACTTACTGCATCTGCCGATGGGATCATATCGCGGGTAAGTTGAGGGAAGATATTCTCGTTTCCACCTAGCTGCTGGTCGTAAATATGCTGATACGCCATCACCGCCTTCACGTAAGCACGGGTTTCTTTGTAGGGAATATTCTCAATCCAAATATCCACGGGCAGCGCTTCATTAGCAGGTAACCATTCCAACACTTTGCGCCAACCAGCGTTATAAGATGCGGACACCAGCACAGGGTTATTGTTTAACTTGTCCATTAAATAACGAAGGTACTGCACGCCGTATTCAACGTTATCGTCTACTTGAAAAAGTGTGTTACGACTTACTTTCTCTTTTGCTACATAACGCGCGGTTCCCGGCATAAGCTGCATGAGCCCTGCCGCTCCCACCGAAGAGATAGCATCGCTTCTAAACGAACTTTCGCGGCGTGCAATAGCCATAGCCAGCGACTTTGAAATGCTGTATGCCTGCGACTTTTCGCTGAATACATCATTGAAGGCCAGTGGGAATCGGCGCTCGACATCATCCCAATAGCCACTTCGCGCAAAACTGGTAATAGCTTGATCGTACAAGCCCCACTCGTACGCCAAAATGCCCGCATCGGTCACTTTCGATTCGGGTAAATGCGACAGTAAATAGAACCACTCACGGCGCGCTTCTGTGGTTCTGTCTAACCTGAAAAATTCAACAGAGCGCATAGTAGCAGGAGTTTTCGCCACACTGGCAATAGCTGCCGTGTCTCTTGGCGCTGGCGTGTGTGCAAGCGACGGAATTTCGCCTATGTGCGCACTTGCCATAAAGCCATAATAATGGCGTTCTTGAGAAAGCTCTTTATAAAGCACCGTAGCCTGCATAGTTTGACCAAGCGCTTCTAAAGCACGAGCTTTCCAATAGCGATAGTTTTCTTCTTGCTGCAAACTGGCAGGAGCGCTATCAATAACATTAACCACTTCCCGCCACTTTTTCGTGCGAAGCAAATGGGAAATATGCCAAAGCTTTACATCTTCACTGGCACCCTGCACATCAGCAAGTTCAAGCCAATGATGCGCTTGAGGAAGGCGGTCTAGCGTGTAGCTAAGCGCTATTGCTCTTCGCATAACGTGCTGCTGCGCTGGCGAGAAGACGTTTTTGTCGTTGTAGCGGTTAAATACCGTGCCGGCTAAGTCAGGGTTTCGCCAAGCAAGTTTCTCGACCGCCCATACGATTACCTCAGCTTCATGCGATGCATTTTTTAGTGGAAAGAGCGCCGTTCTATTTACTCGGCTGGTGTCGCGGGTTACCGATAGCCACGCGTCAGCCAGGTATTGCTTATCACCGGGAAGTTGGCGCTTAAGATAAGAGATAATGCTTCGGTTATCTTCTTTCGCGGCAATCTCTATGCGCTTGATCACCATTTCGGGTGTCATCATGCCCGCTTTTTTCCACTTAGCAAAAAGCGGATCGCATTCATCCGGTTGCGACTGACCGTGAAGCCATAAAGCGTCGACTTCAGACAAAATAGCTTGTTCGCTTTCACCTTCTTTTAAACGGTAATTAAGCGCAATACAGGTTAGCCTTGCGCCCATACCTGGGCGATAATTGTCTAAAAAAGTGCTGCGATAATCGTTCTTAGCAAGGTAATTAAGCCATTTATAACGCACACCGTAGCTTACCGGCTGACCATTGAAATCTTCCAGAAACTGCTTAACCTCGCGCTTTGTTCTTATTGACATCGTGCGCTCTAGCTTGAGTCTAAGCAGATAAGGATAAAGTGGATAATGCGCCAGTTCATAAATGTCGTTATCGAGGCGCTGAACGCTTCGCTTCGAATACGTTAACAGCTTTTTTTCAACTTCCAGATAACGAGCGCGATCCTTTTCGAAAATATCTTCGGGTAGTGTTAAAGGCTGTGTAGCCCATGCGCCGATAGAGAAAAATGAAGAGAGCGAGCAAACAAATGCCCCCACAACGGTGGCGAAGAATTTATTGTTTTTTGTCAGCGAGCGCTGACCTAACCACGAACTAAAATAAAAACCAGACACAATAGAACTCCTACCCTGCTCTACACTCGAACGCTTATGAGCGCTGGCAAATTTGCCGAATCGAGCTGATTGTAAAATGTTGCTGAAAAAGCAGCATTGCGACTGATCCACTACGTTTGTTTGATAAACGAAGGGAAAATTTCAGCCTGGCTCCTTGCCAAAGAAGATGTTGTGCCAGCTGTCGTTAGCTATGCTTTACACACATAGTTGACATGATTGTAGATTATTCTTTTGCTGGATTGGCGCTTTGCGTCAATAACGCTCATTATACAACCACCAATGGCGAAATGAAGCTTGAATTCGATATTTACACTTGAATTTAAGTCATCCGACCACTACCTTAGACAAATTGAAACGCTTGTTTGATTTTTTGTTGAAATTTTGTGTGGCTTTGTAAAGAATCTAGCCACCCTAACGCGTTAGTGAATGCATACGACCCTACAAATTAGTTGGATTACTTCACTAACATCCTGGCCAATGCCGAAGGAGATGATAATGATATACACAGGCAAAAGTCTTTCCGTCAGCCTGTTAGAAGACGGCTTTGCTGAGCTGGTATTCGACGCCCAAGGTTCAGTAAACAAGTTCGACCGCCAAACGGTGAGTGAACTTGACGAAGCAACTCAAGCCCTACTTGCTAAAGGCGATGTTAAAGGCTTAGTAGTACGCAGTGCGAAATCTGCATTTATCGTGGGTGCTGATATCACCGAGTTCACTGGTTTATTCGCCATGGACGATGCAGAAGTACTACAGTGGGTTGCCAATACATCACAAGTATTCGACCGCTTCGAAGACCTACCTTTCCCTACCATCGCTGCAGTTAACGGCTTCGCTCTAGGTGGCGGCTGTGAAATGGCATTGGCGTGTGACATGCGTATTGCAGACACTACTGCTTCAATTGGTTTACCAGAAGTTAAACTAGGCCTAATGCCTGGTTTTGGTGGTACGGTTCGTCTACCTCGCCTTATTGGTTCAGACAACGCCCTTGAGTGGATGACCACTGGCCGCGACAGAAAAGGCGCGAAAGCCCTTGCTGAAGGCGCAGTTGATGCCGTTGTTGCACCAGAAGCACTTGTTGAAGGTGCGCTTTCAATGGTTAAAGACGCCGCTGACGGTAAATTTGACTGGCAAGCGCGTCGTGCGGTTAAGAAAGCCCCACTACAGCTAAACAAAAACGAAGCCATGATGAGCTTCAGTACTGCTCAAGCTATGGTGTTTGCGCAAGCTGGCAAACACTACCCAGCACCGCACAAAATGGTTGAGACTGTTCAAAAAGCAGCTGGCCTAGACCGTGAAGGTGCACTTAAGCTTGAAAATGAAGGCTTTGTAGCGTTAGCGAAAACCGACGCAGCGAAAGCACAAATTGGTATTTTCCTTGCCGACCAGCTAGTTAAGAGCAAAGGTAAAAAGCAAGCGAAAGCAGCTACTAAGCAATCTAAGCTTAACGCTGTGCTAGGGGCAGGCATCATGGGCGGCGGTATCGCATACCAGAGCGCTGTGAAAGGCACGCCAGTTATCATGAAAGACATCAATCAAGGTGCACTAGACCTTGGCCTTTCAGAAGCAGCGAAAATTCTTGGTAAAGGCATGCAGCGCGGTAAAGTAGACGCGACTAAAATGGCGCAAACACTTAACGCTATCACGCCTACCCTTGAGTACAGCACGCTTAAAGATGCTGACCTTGTTATTGAAGCGGTTGTAGAAAACCCGAAGGTAAAAGGTATTGTGCTTAAAGAGGTAGAGGACAACGTAGCGGACGACGCTATCATTTGTTCAAACACTTCTACTATCTCTATCAATCAGCTCGCTGAAAGCCTAGACAAGCCAGAGCGCTTCTGTGGTATGCACTTCTTTAACCCAGTGCACCGCATGCCGCTTGTTGAAATTATTCGTGGCGAAAAAACCTCTGAAGAAACCATCAATGCAGTAGTAGCCGCTACCCTTAAAATGGGCAAAACCCCAATTGTGGTTAACGACTGCCCAGGGTTCTTGGTAAACCGCGTATTGTTCCCATACTTTGCGGGCTTCAGTAAGCTACTTATCGACGGCGCTGACTTTGTAGCGGTTGATAAGGTAATGGAAAAAATCTTCGGCTGGCCAATGGGCCCAGCATACCTAATGGACGTTGTAGGCATCGACACTGGCGATCACGCCGCAGACGTAATGGCTGCAGGTATTCCAGAGCGTATGGCTCGCCTAGACAATGACCCGGTAACTCTTTTCTACAAAGAGCAGCGTTTAGGTCAGAAGAACGGTAAAGGTTTCTACAACTATGGTGTTGATAAGCGCGGCAAGCCGTCTAAAACACCTGCTGAAGAAGCCTACGCACTAATGGCGCCACACGTAGCTGAGAAGACAGACTTTGAAGCAGACGACATTATTGCACGCCTTATGATCCCTATGGCAAACGAAGCGATTCGCTGCCTAGAAGAAGGCATTGTAGATAGCGCAGCTGAAGCAGATATGGCGCTACTTTACGGCTTAGGTTTCCCTCCATTCCGCGGTGGTATTTTCCGTTGGATTGAAACCATTGGCTTGGCGAACTTTGTTGCTATGGCAGACAAGTACGCTGAACTTGGTCCTATTTATCAGATCTCAGACGGCGTTCGTGAAATGGCCGCTGCTGGTAAATCGTATTTCGCATAAGACCCGGAGGAAAAACTAATGAAAGAAGTAGTCGTAATCGATTGCGTTCGTACCCCTATGGGTCGTTCAAAAAACGGTGTTTTCAGAAATGTGCGCGCAGAAGACCTATCTGCTGCACTAATGACCGCGCTACTAGCGCGTAACCCTGGCGTAAACCCAGCGGAGATTGAAGACATCATTTGGGGCTGTGTTCAGCAAACTAAAGAACAAGGCTTCAACGTTGCACGTAACGCGCAACTACTAACAAAAATTCCACGCACAACAGGCGCGGTAACGGTTAACCGTTTATGTGGTTCATCAATGCAAGCCCTTCACGATGCAACAAGCGGCATCATGAGCGGTCGTGGTGACATTTACATGATTGGTGGTGTTGAGCACATGGGTCACGTACCGATGAACTACAACATCGACTTCCACCCTGGTCTTGCTAAGTACACGGCGAAAGCGTCGGGCATGATGGGCATGACAGCTGAGCTACTTGGTCGTCAGAACGGCATTACTCGTGAACAACAAGACGCATTTGGCGCACGTTCGCACCAGCTAGCGCACAAAGCACACCTTGAAGGCCGCTGGGCTAACGAGATTGTGCCTGTTGAAGGTCACGATGCAAACGGCGTATTAAAGCTTATTGATCATGACGAAGTGGTACGCCCTGAAAGTACAGTAGAGAGCATGGCGGCACTTCGCCCAGTGTTCGACCCTGTAAACGGTACAGTAACTGCGGGGACATCGTCTGCGCTGTCTGACGGTGCGTCGGGCATGCTACTTATGTCAGCAGACCGTGCTAAAGAGCTTGGCCTAACGCCACGTGCGAAAATTCGCTCGATGGCAGTAGCTGGTTGTGATGCAGCAATTATGGGTTACGGCCCTGTGCCAGCAACACAGAAAGCCCTTAAGCGCGCTGGCCTAACAATGGACGACATTGAACTTGCTGAGTTTAACGAAGCGTTCGCGGCACAGGCGCTATCGTGCATTAAGCAACTAGGTTGGATGGACCACCTAGATACTAAGATTAACCTTAACGGTGGTGCGATTGCACTTGGTCACCCACTAGGTTGTTCTGGTTCACGTATCTCAGGTACGCTTATCAACCTAATGGAATCACAAGACGTAAGCCTAGGCTTAGCGACTATGTGTATTGGTTTAGGTCAAGGTATTGCTACCGTATTTGAGCGTGTATAAGCGTTTAAATAAGCACTTTTAAAGCTAATTATTGAAAAGGGCCTTCGGGCCCTTTTTTGTTTCCGTGAACAAGAAAACTAAAACGCTAAATTAGAAAGTGGGCTGACAACACCATTAGCCCCTTGTTGAAGTATATGGGTATAGATTTGAGTAGTTCTAACATCGGCGTGACCTAGTTGGTCTTGCACTGTTCTGATGTCTGCACCTGATTGCAGTAAATGCGTAGCAAATGAGTGACGAAGCGTGTGTGGCGTAACATGCTTAATTATTCCCGCATCACCTGAAGCACGACTTACCGCGCGCTGTATCTGTTTTTCATCTATATGATGACGCCGTAATAGCTTGCTTTCTGGATCGATACTTAACTTTGATGCAGGAAACAAATACTGCCATTCCAGCGTTTTATTGCGCTGTTGATACTTTTTCCTCAACCCATGTGGAATCCAAGCACCAGCAAAGTCTGGCACCATCAAATCTCGTTGCAAAAGTTTTTCACTTTCACTGATATGATTTTTTAAAAGTGGGATCAGTGATTCTGACAGCGTTACCACTCGATGCTTGCCACCTTTCCCAAACCAAATCCTCACACACTTGTAGTCGAAGTCTATATCTCCCGTTCTAAGACGCACGCACTCCATTAATCGAAGGCCACTGCCATAAAGAAGTGCTACTGCTAAGTAATGATGGGTAGGCACCCTACCAAGCAATGCTTTTACTTCTAACTGGGTTAGCACAACTGGCAGCTTTCTTTCCCTTCCGCTTCCTACAAAATTCATGTCAGAAGGGAGTGGCTGTTCTAAATACTTGTTGTACAGGAAGACCAATGCATTAAGTGCTGTGGCTTGTGTAGACCGCGCATTTTTTCGCTTGGTAGATAGATGCGTAAGGTATGCTTCAACATGCAGAACATCGAGGTCCTTAGGATGCTGTAATTTGTGAAAACGAATGTAGTCTGAAATCCAGTTTATGTAGGTTTGTATAGTACGTTTTGCATAGCGCTTGAGCATCATGTGCTCGTACAGGGATTTAATAAACTGAGACTTCATATTCGACTCCAAAATAAAAGAAGTCTATTTAATAAATTGCAACGAGATAACTGACTTTAGTAACTGTTTTGTTGCAAAGGCTCTCACGAAATATCCCAAATTCACCTGCAACCCGATTTGGTGTTTTTAGCTTTTGAGTAAAATACACCAAAAACGTATTTTACTAATCCTTTCGATAGGTTATGGTTTAATCATATTTATAACCAAACGGACAAAAACCCCGTTCTGGTTCGTTAAATCGCCCCGTTTAGGGAACGATTAAATTGTTAGATTTCTCGAGGGCTGGTAGCCAGAAAAGCTTATGTTTTGTATATCAATACTAAAATGTTTTTAGAGTATAACCCGATTCAAGGAAAAGTCGCTGACGACCGCGCCTATAAAACGTGGCAGATATTGCCGCCGTTAAATCGTTGGGTGCAATCGTATTGGCAGCTCACAGTCCCCAAAGGCCAGTTTCAATACCATAGTGTGCCGGATAACTGTGTTGATTGGATCATCAATCTAGATTGCTTCGACGATAATTTTCTTATTCCGCCATTTCTCTCATCTACTTTATTTCATATCGATGGCCCAGCGTCTTTTTTTGGTATTCGTTTTCGAATTCTAGGGCATAAAGGCTTGATCTCTGTGCCTTTAGGGGAATGGGGTGAGGCTGGTAGTGTAAAGGCGGAAGACTTATTACCCGCAGATGTCGTTTACTCTGTATTTGAAGTCATTAATAATGCAAAGAGCTTTGATAAGCGCTGCAATAGCTTGTCGGCAGTAATACTTTCTGCCATAACGTTTGCCAACGTTGACCCTCGCCTAGCTCGTTACATTCGATACTGTTACGAAAATGTCAGCTCTAATCTTGACCTGTCAGATAGCCGGAGCTCTGAATTTGGTGTGTCTGCACGTCAGCTTAGACGGTTGGCCAAACAGCACGTTGGCTTACTTCCCAAAGATTTTGGCAAGGTGCTAAGATTTCAGAGTGCTCTCAAAGCGATGAATGCACCGCAACACAGCAAGGCCTACCTAGATCATTACTACGACCAGCCCCATTTTGTGCGCGAATTTAAACGTTTGTCTGGAGTCACACCGACACAGTTCAGAAAAATGTCCGTTTTATACAATCACTGCTCTTCTGAGTGAAGAATAATGTTATTCATCTAATCAACGGTAAGAGGTTAATAATATGATTGAAATAGACGCGATGTTTCCTGTGATGGTAACGGCAAATTTAGAAGCGGTGAAAGCATTCTATGAATCCGTGTTTGGCTTTAATGCCGTATTTTACGACGCTGACTTTTACTTGCATTTGGTGTCACCCAATTCAGGTGTTCAGCTTGGCTTCTTGATGCCAGAGCACGCAAGCCAGCCAGACTTTCTTCGACCATTAATGTCTCCCGATGGCTATGTGATATCACTAGAAGTTAAAGATGCAGCTCACGCCTATGCCGAAGCACAAAAAATGGATTTGACGATGGCTATGGAGCTCAAAGAAGAAGTTTGGGGACAGGTACATTTTATCCTGGAAGACCCGGCAGGTTTTCGAATCGACGTGGTCCAACATTTAGAAGTTTCTGGTAATTAGTCAGAGCAAAATCTAACAAGGCGCTGCACTCGGAAAAATTACTCACTACGCTCCTAATTTTCCGGTGAGCGCAGCGTTATAAGGCGTCAGCCTAAACTCCATTTGGCTTAATCTAAATCTCAGTACAACTGCCCTAACCTTTTCTAATTAGCATCGCTCTGGCTTGTGGTAGGTTTAAATCCGCCGCTTTCACTTCAAAGGTGGTGTAATAGGCGCTTTATCGCCAAGATATTAGCTGAACCTCGCAAGCGCCATTACACTGGATAGTCCAACTGGCGGCTAGCTTCTGTCAAATCAAAACCTTTACTGCACCGTCGTTTTGCTTGTTTGTGTTAACAATCAATCGTATGCTGGCTTCATTAGTTTTTAAAAAGACCAAAGGAACTGGCTCTGCTTATAACAAGGCGCTTAAGACCACTCCCTTCGGTCGCTCGGACGCATTTACGCGGGGCGGCTTCGCCATTATGCCCCACGCAAATGCGCCGCTTAGCTTAATGTTAGGTGCTAAAAGGAAAAATTATGAAATCATGGAATGAATTAACTAATCTACAACGCGCAGTTATCGGTATCGCAATGGTTGTTGCGGCGGCAGTTTTGCCAGAGATAGCCTTCTTAGTTCAATTAGGTGGTATGGAAGTCGCATTTGCTCTCGTTTTTGCTAGCCTAGCTCCCATCATTTCTTGGTTCTCAACAAAATACCAAGCAATTAAAGAATGTTTACAAACCTCAATAGTGGCTTTGAGACATAGTGCATCTGCTAAACCTTCCGTTTTCTTCGTACAAGCTTCTTTTTGTGCAGCCGCACTTCTATTTACAAGTTCGGGCTTATTGGCTTTTTACTTTTTTATGCCTAGTATGCTGCTAAATGGGGTCTTGGCGTGAGCGCACCTAACAAGCCAATAAACGCACTCACTACGTTCGCTGGGACGCATACACGCGGGGCGGCTGCGCCATTATGCCCCACATGTCTGCGCCCGTTATTGGAAAGTTATGTACTTAAGGAAATATGAACCTATTATTTGTTTGTTCAGAAAATCGTTTGCGTAGCCCAACCGGTGAAGAAGTCTTTTCTCAATATGAAGGGGTCAACGCAATCGGGTGCGGCACAAATGCAGATGCCGAAACACCGCTTTCAGGCGACCTTATAGAATGGGCCGACGCCATTTTAGTTATGGAAAAAACTCACAGAAACAAAGTTGCCAAAAAGTACAAAGATTTACTCAAAGGTAAAAAACTGGCGTGCTTAGACATACCAGACAACTACGAGCGCATGCAGCCCGAACTTGTTCGCCTTTTAAAAAGTAAGGTCCCAAGGTTTGTACGGTTGTAATTGGCACGTACATAACAACTCAATAAACTCGCTCACTTCGTTCGCTGGGACGCATACACGCAGGGCGGCTTCGCCATTATGCCCCACGTGCCTTCGCCCGTTATTGAAAAGTTTTATATTTAAAGGTACATTAACCAAGGAAGTTTAAATTGAAACCATTTTCCTCTGTTGAATCTCGCAATTTTAGTACATTGCTTTTAGTTACCAGAATAGCTGCTAGTTTTTCGTTTTTATTATTTATTTTAGGAATAGGCGTAACGCTGTGGACGTCCTTCACCGAATCACTTCAGAATGCAATTACATTCATGCCCGTAATTGTTTGGTCCATTTTGATCTTTTTGTTCGCTGGTATTATTGCTGTGCTTGTCTCTATAGAGGAGCATTTGAGAATGCAAGAAGTGCGCGATGTAAGAAACAGCAAAATATAACAAAAAAATAAAGTCGTGGGCTAAAGCCCACTGGGACGCTAACACGCAGGGCCACTTCGTTATTATGCCCTACGTGTTATCGCCCCTTATTTAAAAGTTAGGTGCCTGTTCAAACTAATAAGGATGTTATGAAAAATAGAATTATATTTACGACCTCACTGCTCTGCCTTTCTCTTGCAGCTTGTAGCAAGCAAGCTCAGATGAAAACTAATTTCTTTATTCAACAAAATAGCATTTCTGAATTCACTATTCCGGAGCTCTTAGAAGACCTAGATTCGTTACCAAACCAAATAAATGGCTGCGATGTTAGTCATCATAAAGCAACAGATGAACTGTTTGTACAATGCTCTAAAAAAGGGTTCAATTATACAAATAAGCAAGTCAGTTCAGCACTCTCAGGAGCCCTCGGCTTCAGTAGCACAGAGCAATTCGGGCAATATAATTTTAGATGGAAGACGGGTGCAGCTTCTTGTTCAATTGCAATAGAAGAAGATAATGATATTTTTGAGCTTTGGTGTGGCAAAGGCACCTAACAAGCCAATTAACACACTCACTTCGTTCGCTGGGACGCAGACACGCCGGGCGGCTTCGCCATTATGCCCCACGTGTCTGCGCCCGTTATCGGAAAGTTATATTTAAAGGTACATTAACCAAGGAAGTTTAAATTGAAACCATTTTCCTCTGTTGAATCTCGCAATTTTAGTACATTGCTTTTAGTTACCAGAATAGCTGCTAGTTTTTCGTTTTTATTATTTATTTTAGGAATAGGCGTAACGCTGTGGACGTCCTTCACCGAATCACTTCAGAATGCAATTACATTCATGCCCGTAATTGTTTGGTCCATTTTGATCTTTTTGTTCGCTGGTATTATTGCTGTGCTTGTCTCTATAGAGGAGCATTTGAGAATGCAAGAAGTGCGCGATGTAAGAAACAGCAAAATATAACAAAAAAATAAAGTCGTGGGCTAAAGCCCACTGGGACGCTAACACGCAGGGCCACTTCGTTATTATGCCCTACGTGTTATCGCCCCTTATTTAAAAGTTATACGCAATAGGTCAGAATAACTTTTTAACATCGCGGTAAAAGTTTTCATGAGAACCAAGAGCTATTAATTCAAGTATTACAGTGCCGTCCTCGTAGCTGTAACCTAATAAGGTTAACTGCTTAACCATCTTGAACTTGTACACGCGAAGAAAAGCAAGGTCGCCTTTTTTCTGTTCACCTAGAAGAGGATCATCCATCAGTTCCTTTACAGCTTTATCTAAGTCTTTTTTCTGATTCTTATGTAACTTCTTTACTGCTCTCTTAAAATTAGCTGTCTGTAAAACACTCGTAATCTTAGCCAAAATCGTAAGGCTCCAATTTTCCAGCCTCTTTTTCCGCTTTGGAAATAATTGCCTGTTTCACGAATTCGTATGGTAAATCAGGATTATCTTCCATCATTTCACCTATTTTTGCCCAGTGCTCAATCTGTTTTGGCATAGTTCGGTTCAGTGCTTTGCCCATAATAGTAGCTTTCTCAACTAGATCTTGGTCTAGTCTTACGCTCGCGGTTGCCATAATATGTCTCCTAATAGTTCATTACCATATTGTAGCAATGCGCTACAGGTGTGGCAAATTGCGTATAACAATCGCATCAACACTCGCTGCGCTCGCTAGGGACAAAAATACGTAGGCTCCCAGCGCTTCGCTTGGTATTGTAGCCTACATATTTTTGCCCGTTATGCGGGTGTTAGGTGTCAGGGATGAAAACAATACTACTGTCATTTTTTATCATTATATTAGTTGGGTGCACATCAGTCGCCAAACCTACTATTCATCTCCATTCAATCGGAGTTAATAAGACAAAGTTAGCTAACCTGAGAATCAAATTAGAAAAAAGTGGATATACCGTAGTAACTGGCAATCAAGACTTCTCTCACTTCTTATTTACGCCACTTATAGTTGTTCCAAAAAATTCAAAGTTCAGCACTCCAGAACTTCAACAACAAATAACCAATACTTTAGGCTCTATCCCAATTGTCAAACGTGGTAACTTTAAAAACCATAAGTATTCGGGCGACCATATTGGTGTATATCTTCGGGGAAACAATGCCACCTAACAACTCAATAAACTCGCTCACTTCGTTCGCTGGGACGCATACACGCGGGGCGGCTTCGCCATTATGCCCCACGTGTCTGCGCCCGTTATTGAAAAGTTATATGCTTTTCAGGAAGCTCATCAATAAGGAATTCTATGAATCTAAACGCTACATTTTGGGGGCAAGCACTCTTCATCCTCGCTTTAGTTGTAATTTTTCTTACCATCAAATTTGCTAAAGGAAAGGCTGACAATATCGGGTTGGTTGCCATTTACGCCTTCTTGCTCAACTTCTTGATTCCACCTGTTGGGTGGTTCTATTGTTACCGATGGGCAAATAAATAATTACCTAAAACAAATATCATCCTCTATGTAGCTAGGGTTTGTTTTTATTAAAGTGGATGTGTAAAAGGTTTTAAATTGTACGCATATAACAACTCAATCAACACACTCACTTCGTTCGCTGGGACGCATACACGCGGGGCGGCTTCGCCATTATGCCCCACATGTCTGCGCCCGTTATTGAAAAGTTATGTGCCAGAGAGGAGTTTGAATAATGTGGGCTAGTGGAACAGCTAAAACAACACAAATTGGTTACATAAATTCGAATAATCAAAAAAATCATGGCACTCGTGGCTTAAAAGGCTCGGATCACAACTCCGTCTCATACAAGATGGAATGTTTGTCACCGGGTTGCGGTAATATTTATGGGGCAAACGGTACAGACATTTTCCAACGTAAATGCCCAAAGTGTCAGGGTGGAAAGCAAGGAATTGATTATTAGTCGATTTTAAAGGTAATGGATAAAAATGGAATTTATAAATACGCTTAGTAACAACTCTGTCATCGGCGCATTTGTTGCTGGCGTGGCTGTATTGATGTGTGTTTCACTTTTTAAGTGGATTAACCGTCGCTTTTGTAAGGCTCCGAAAGTTTTCAAAACACTGGAAGCTGGTTTAGAAAAACACAATTGCAAGTTTCTTCCTACTTCCTATTTAGCCTCAGAAACGAATTACACCGTATCAGAAGTGGAAATACTGTGCACAATGCACCCTAAAATTATAAGAAATAAGAAGCAATTAGAATCGTGGTGTATTAAATAAGCGTGGCACATAACAAAAAAATTAAGTCACTCACTTCGTTCGCTGGGACGCATACATGCGGGGCGGCTTCGCCAATATACCCCACATGCCGGCGCCCCTTATTTAAAAGTTAGTAGCCATATGAAAATGGAGACAGCAGTGGAAATAGATGAAGATAAAATCGATGAAGCGGCACTTGCTCTGTTTTACCTTACTCTGCACGACAAGTTTGGTAGGGCTTGGAAGCAAATAGATTGGAGTATCACCGACCGACTTTATGAAAAAGGTTATATTCACGACCCTGTTGGCAAATCAAAGTCTGTTGTTTTAACTGAAGAAGGGCTCGCCAAATCAGAAGAGCTATTCAAAAAGTTATTCGTCAAAAGTGAGTGAGTATTGTGCGTATAGCTCAGCTGTTACTCTAGGATGTATCAGCGTGGCAACTAACAAGCCAATTAACGCACTCACTTCGTTCGCTGGGACGCATACACGCGGGGCGGCTGCGCCATTATGCCCCACATGTCTGCGCCCGTTATTGGAAAGTTAGTTGCCAAGGGCCATATGAGAAGCCTTCAATTACTTAGTTTATTATCTTTATTTATATCGGTCTGCTTATCGTATTGGGTCTTAGCTCCAATAGAACCTGACTCAAGCGGGGCATCTGCAGGTGCTGCTGGCCTCTTATTAATGTTTATAGTGCTTCCACTATTTTGTTGCTCAGCTTTGGGCTCTATCACTTCGACAGTTGCGCTACTAAGCCCTAAAATACGAAAGACTTTTAACTTTACAGGTTTGTTTTGGCGCTTTATTTGGTTTCTCAACGCCATTATATCTTTAGGCTATATCGCGTTTGGGCTATATGTGACATATGCTAATATTTTCGGCTAAGGCAACTAACAAAACACTAAAGGCACTCGCGCTGCTCGCTGGGACGCTAACACATGGGCTGCGTCACTTCGTTCCTAATTTTAGCCCATGTGTTATCGCCCCTTAGTGGGGTGTTGGTATGACTCCCTTTGTCAACCCTGAACGAGCGCTTCCCTGACACTCTTTCAGCCCATAATTAGCTTTGTTTTT
>NZ_JANHZQ010000066.1:0-15960 GCF_041414725.1 Alteromonas sp. DY56-G5
ACCACCTCCGCAGCCATTTATTGGTGTGGTCTACAGAGGATTATGTCTTTTTAGAGGGGAAAATCCCTAGAACCCCATATTGCACAAAAAACGCCCTCTACTAACCTCTCGTCCCGCGCTGAAAAGCGCACTATTCCATCAACGCCTAAATTTTGAACCGTCAGCAGGACGCTGATGTTTACCGACAGATTGTCCTGATGGTTTGAAACGGAGGCGTCAGGGATTGTGATGCCAGGGATTCATCATTCAGCAGGGAAGTGACCAGGACAATCTGTCGGTGCTTTTTGACTTTCAGGGAGTATTTATGCAGCAGGGTTTATTCAGACAGGAAGCAGTGAGTTATCAGTTTGCCTCAGATCAGGGTGGCGCTTTTGTGCTTCCATCGTTATCCGCACGACTACTGATACTGACAATTCTGGTCTGGGTGATTGCACTGATGTGGTACCTGAACACCCAGCAGTATAAAACCTTCACCCGGGTAAACGGATGGCTGGAAACCACTTCCGGCAGCGTACGGGTTTATTCGGATAATCAGAGCGGCCGTATTAGCAGGCTCATGGTGCGAAACGGGGACATCGTAAGTGAGGGTGATCCGCTACTCCAGATTGACAGCGGGCAAACGCTCAATAACGGCGAAGCTGTGCATTCCGCCATTCTTAATGAGTATTTGTCACAGCAGTCACATCTACAGCAGCGACGGGAAGATCTGAGCACAACTCAGCGCCTGAATCAGCAGAATCTCGAACACCGCATTTCCGAACTTAAAAATGACATCTCCCGGCTGGCTGGTCTGACGGAGGTAGTAGCCCTACGGGTCAGCCTGGCCAGAGACGCAGAACGGTCGGTGAAGAAGCTCGCTGATGCCCGCCTGCTGGCGAAAAACGATCATCGAAACGCTACAGGCACCGTATTGACTCTCGAGCAGGAGCGTCTTGAGTATCAGCGTGAACATGCCGCTAAAGCCGCACAATTAAAAGAGGCGGAAAATGAACTCGCTCGCCTGCCCGCGCTTCACCGTCAGGAGCGACTGGATATTGAGCACCAGCTCAGTAACCTGAAAAATCAGATCCTGCAGTGGGACAGCCAGCATCAGCGCGTTATTACTGCCTCTGTCGGAGGACTGGTTGCCGATCTGGATACTCAGGTCGGCGAATATATTTCTTCAGCACGTCCGCTGCTTGCCATCATCCCTGAAAACCGACAGCTCCATGGCCAGCTGCTGCTTCCCGCACATACTGCCGGGCAAATCGAACCAGGCCAGTCAGTGCGCATCAAACTGGATGCCTTCCCTTATCAGCAATTTGGCGTACTCGAAGGTACTGTAAGCCGGATAGCGGATGACATCATGCCGGCAGAAACGCGCCAGCGCCAGCCTGTCGTGCTGAACGAGCCGGCCTACCTGATTGATGTAACGCTGTCGGCGCAGAGTATTGCCAATTTCGGCGAGCTGTCAGCACTGCGTAGCGGGATGACATTCAGCGCTGATGTAACAACCCGTGAAACCAGCTTCATCGACTGGCTGCTATCGCCTCTATATGCCGTAAAAGGAGCGTGGTGATGAGCACAACACTTGTCTCTTCCAACCCGTTCAACGGCTTTTCCGGTCAGCCACGTCCGCCGGTTATCTATCAGGCTGAAGCGGCAGAGTGCGGACTTGCCTGCCTGTGCATGATCCTGCAGGCACACGGTGACAAACGTTCACTGCGGGAGCTGCGTCAGCAGTACGGTTTATCAATGAAAGGCGCCACGCTGGGCGATCTGATGTCACTGGCCAGAGTGCTGTCACTGTCTACCCGTCCTTTACGCCTCGAACTCTCATCACTGGGAGAGTTACAGACCCCGTGTATCCTGCACTGGGACATGAAACATTTTGTGGTGTTATCCAGGGTGACACGGCGCGGTATTGTGATCCACGATCCTGCGCAGGGTAAGCGTACTATCAGTTTTGAGGAAGCATCGAAACACTTTACCGGCATTGCCCTTGAAGCCTGGCCGGAGCCGGATTTTGAACCGGAAAGTGGTGGACCGCTACTGAAACTCACCACGCTGTTTCACAAAATCAGTGGACTACGCCGGACACTGTTCATCACCTTTATAATCACACTGGTGATTCAGTGCTTCGCCCTGCTTTCCCCCTACTATATGCAGATTGTGGTAGATGAAGCCCTGCCCGCCGGTGCAGACGACTACCTGCTGGCTCTCACCCTCGGCTTTGGTCTGTTTCTGTGCATCGAATGCATTGCCTCTCTGCTCCGCCAGCATGTACTTCTGCACTTTACCAGCCGCCTGCAACTGCTGATGAGCGCCCGTGTGTTTGCCCACCTTCTGCGCTTACCGCTTGGCTGGTTTCACAGTCGTCATACCGGTGACATTATCTCACGGTTCGGCTCGCTGGCAGCGTTACGGGACTTTGTCAGCGCACGGTTTATCACCGTTATCATGGATGGATTGATGGCCGTAGTAACCCTGATAGTGATGTTTATCTATGCACCGGTACTCGCCAGTATTGTCCTGGGCACCGCAATTGGGTACGCCGTCTACCGGCTCATCGCTTACCAGAGCGAGCGCCCACATCATGCAGAAAAACTGGTGCAGGGTGCAAAAGAACAAAGTCATTTCATTGAATCAATCCGCGCCATTCAAACCGTTAAGCAATTTGATCAGGAAGTGAGCCGGCATGCCAGTTGGCTGAATAAACTCACCGCGTCGCTCAACGCCGACATCCATATTGGCAAATGGCGGATGCGAAACACGCTGGCAAAACAGTTTGTCAGCGGCGTCGAGAACCTGCTGGTGATTTATTTCGGTGCGTCCATGGCGATGGAGAATGCATTCACAGTAGGGATGCTCTATGCGTTTATCAGCTATAAAAATCGCTTTGTCACCGCATTCGACAGCCTGGTCTCTACAGCACTTGAATGGCGTATGCTCTCACTTCACCTCGAAAGACTGTCTGACATTGTGCTGTGTGAGCCTGTTCAGCCATTATCGCCGCAAGTTGAAAGCCAGAACGCAACACCGCCCGCACTGACCCTCAGTGAGGTGACCTTCCGCTATGATAGTCTGTCTTCTCCTGTGCTCGACAAAATTTCGTTGCATGTCGACGCCGGCGAGGTTATTGCGATTACCGGTAAGAGTGGCAGCGGAAAATCCACCTTACTCAAATGCATTACCGGTATCAATGATGTAACCAGCGGCAGTATCTCTTTTGGCGGCCATCAGGTAAGTCATGGCGCGTTAAAAGGACGGTCCGCTGCGGTTTATCAGGATGATTCGCTGCTGAGTGGTTCCATTCTGGAAAATATATCCGGATATACCGACACACCCGACATCAAACTCGCCACCGCAGCGGCGCAACTCGCCTGTATCCACCAGGAAATCATCGCTATGCCAATGCAATACCAGACACTGGTGGGTGACATGGGCAGCACCCTCAGCGGCGGACAGGTGCAACGCATAATGCTCGCCCGTGCGCTCTACCAGCAGCCGGATATTCTGTTTCTGGATGAAGCCAGCAGTCATCTGGACATGGGCAACGAAGCGCAGATTAACCACAATCTGAGACAACTTCGCATCACCCGCATCATCATCGCCCACCGGCCACAAACCATCGCGCTGGCAGATCGTGTTTTCGAGTTGCGAAACGGCAAATTACACCCTGTCGCGGGGCACGCGACACCTAACCTTTCTACCCCCAAGGAGAATCAACATGAGCAATGACCACACTATCAACGAGCGCCTCGATCAGCTGTCCCGTCGTGAACTGCAGGTCGCCTACAAAATTATGGAAGGCCTGCCAAACAAGCGTATCGCGACACAGCTTTTTATCAGCGAACGAACGGTAAAATTTCACTGTGCGAATATTTATCGCAAGCTCGACATTCGTAACCGCACCAGTCTGATGGCGTCCTATTATCGCCAGTTTCATCAGCCGTCCCTGCAGTCTGAATAACGGAATAACACCATGGGCTTTCGGATCAGAAACACCGTGACATTCGAAACCGAGCTGATGCTGGTAAACAGTCTGGTTCCTATCGCGGCGGCATCACTTTGCTGCCTGATTTATTTCGCTATCACCGGCCTGCAGCCGAACATGTGGGTCGTGGGCTTCACCTTTAATATCTGCTGGGTGCTGAGCCTCAGAGAAACTATTCTCAGCAGCTACCTGCAGGGCGTGTCGGACACTATTCAGGATTCGCCTTACCTGAAACCGAAAGTTGGCAACAACCGGACTTTCAGACAGCAGACACCCGAAGAAGAAACCGTAAACTAAATCCTGTTGCATAATTAGCAACAACACCAATGGAATGATAAACGTTCAAGGAGAACACTATGAAATCAATGACTACCACCCCTGAAGTACTTAACGAAGCATCTGTAAATGCTGTGGCTGGCGCAGACATCATCACACTGCCGTACGAACGCGATGAAAAGCCCAAGCTCATTCCGCCGCGTTATCACACGCTGGCGCTGTACGAGGAAGGTGGCGACTATCCGGAAGAATCAATCTGGTAATCGCCCAGCCGCATCGCGACGTTGGCAGCTGTCCAGAGGTCGTCGCGATGCCGTATTTTTTCAGCAGGAAACATTCCCTATGACTGACATTCTCGTTCTCGGCAGTAAAGACGATCTCCAAATCCAGCACCTGACCTCTGCACTCAGGGACGCTGGCGCCGGTCCGCTCATTGTAAACACCAACAGCTGCCCTGATTCACTTTCAGCGGTCTGTGAACCGAAAGCTGACAGCTTCGCTCTTTTGGTCGACCAAGAAGTTTTCGAAATCGATCAGTTCTGCAGTTTCTTCTGGCAGCGCTACTATCCTCCCGCCACCCGCAATGCCGTAGACAGCAAAAATGCCCTCAGTTCCCTCTCCCCGCTCTTCTACCATCGCACTGAACACTGGTTCAATCCGCTACCGGCCGTTCGCTTTCATCAGGCAAAACCGGTACAGCTCCGGGAGGCGTTTCAACTTGGTGCGATGATCCCGGAGACTCTGATCAGTAATGACATGGTTCGCCTGCAGCATTTCTGTCAGCGTCATGAGCGTGCCATCATCAAACCAGTTTTCGGCGGGTCGCACACCGTATTAATCAACCGGGATAACCCGGCAGCGCAACTATCAGTATCGTCGGAGCGTCTGCCGGTAACCGTGCAGGAATGTATTGAAGGCGACGATGTCAGAACCTTCGTCATCGGGTCCCGTGTTTTCGCGGCGGCCATTTATTCAGACCAGCCTGACTACCGTATTGATGAGATGGCTTATGCCGAAGCCATTGTGATACCGCAGGATGTTGAAGCGCTGTGCGTGGCAATTTGTCTGCAGTTCGGCATGAAATGGTGCGCCATCGACTGGCGGCGCAACAGCAAGGGAGAATTCATTTTTCTGGAGGCGAATCCGGCCCCCATGTTCTGTCGCTTCGAGGCAGAAACCGGCTTGCCGATTACCGAGACTCTGGTACAGGCGCTGATTAACTGTGACTGACCCACCAGCTTTCACCTGATCCCGAAGTTCACTCAATCGGGGGCAATTTAGCGAAGCCGGTGTTTAATATATGAACATTTTTGGTGCATAACTAGTACAGACGTACCATTTTAGTGCTTTTATTTTAACCAGAAACCAGGGGGACATCGCCGCTTTCGATGATCTGAACGGCCATATTCACAATCATTTTGATAACCGGTTCGCAGGCATAAGCGTCCGATTTCTGATAGCCAATAAACATGGTGTGACCTTCAATCGTGGCAGAAATAAACAACGCAATCAGTCGCCCCTGCTCGACAGTTAAATCCGGATTCATCTGTAGCGAAATGTCCTGGTAAACCTTGCGATAAACTTCGTACATGTGTTCCATCAGTTTATTGATGTGATCATCATGATTCGACAGCGACCATATCTCCGGGAAGAAAATTGTTGTCTCTCTGGTCTGCAAATCCCGGGTGACAAATTCGATCACATTCTGCAGGCATTCTTTAGGTGATGAAGCCTCTTTTTTAAGCTCTTCCAAACGAAGTAAGTAAACACTAATCACATGATCGAGCATGGCTGCCACCAGCTCATCGCGGGTAGCAAAATGGTGCTGAAGATTACCAGCAGAGATACCAACACGTTTCGCTACTTTACGAATGGAAAAGTTATGGTAGCCCTCTTCAATCAGCAGATTTCTCGCTTCCACCAGGATCTGTTTCTGACGCTCCAGACCGGCTTTATATGGCCCGCGTTTTCCCCCTGTTTCACTCTGCTCACTGAGTCTGTTTGGTGACAAGCCGAACTCCTGAATTCCTGAAAAATACCATGTTAAGTATACGTTAATAACTGCCATGAACCTAACGGGATTAAATCCAAAATAGTTCACCTGTACTAGTTTTGGCGCAAATGTTGCTCTTGTCCACTCAGGACACACAAAAACAATTATTTTTTTGCGACTGAGGGAAACCACATGAAAAAGAGCAAAATTGCTTTTGCAGTGGCACTGATGGTGAGCGGCCATTCAGTATCATACGCACAACAAGTGTTTGAAGAAATTAGTGTTGTTGCACAAAAGCGTGAACAGAGTGTCCAGGATGTTGGTATCGCGATTACTGCGCTTACCGGTGACCAGCTTGAAGCGCTGGGTTTTGAGAACGCCCAGCAGGTTACAGCCATGGCTCCGGGTGTACAAACTGTGCAGCCCAACGGCGAGGCAAACTACTCGGTAGGCATACGTGGCGTAACTAACTCGGATTTCACCACTAACGTGGAAAGCCCGGTAGCGCTTTACGTGGATGAAGTGTACATCAGCCAGATGTCCGGCGCAGGTTTCAGCCTGTTCGATGTAGAACGGGTAGAAATTCTCCGCGGCCCGCAGGGCACGCTGTTTGGACGTAACGCCACAGGTGGCCTGGTGCACTTCATCACCCGCAAGCCGACTCAGGATTTTGATGCCTACGCCAAAGTGACCCTCGGCGACTATTCACAGAAAAAATTTGAAGGCGCAGTGGGTGGCGGTCTTACCGATACGCTGGCCGCCCGGGTATCGGTCAATATCAACAAAGCTGACGGCTACGTGGAGAACCGCTATACCGGCAACGATCTGAATAACGCCGATGATAAAACCGTGCGCGCTCAGTTACTGTTCACACCAACGGATAACTTCGATGCGCTGCTCAACGTTCGTTACAGTAAGCAGGATATTGATACCGGCTTTTTTGAAAACGTGAGTTCAATTCGTGCTGGCGAACTTACACCTACCGAAATGAATCCGATTCTGGAATACATCGACAACGACGGCGATGTATATGCCGGTGACTATGACGATCCGGGCTTCAACGAACTGGAAACCAAGGGCGCAACGGCCACGCTGAACTGGCAGATTAACGACGACCTGAAACTGGTGTCCATCACTGACTTTTCCACCGTTGAGCGGACCTACATTGAAGACAGCGACGCGTCGCCGGTATCGTTCTTCAACTTCTTCCTCACCACTGATGCTGAGCAGTTTTCCCAGGAACTCAGGCTGGAAGGGTCTGTTGGCGATCTGCTCTGGGTAGCCGGCGCTTATTATCTGGATCTGGACATCAACGATTCCAACGGTGCCATTTCTGAGCCACTGATTGGCGGTGGCGGTGTCACTGCTGCTGGCAGTGAAGGCGGTTTGTACAATCCGTACCAGTCAGACCTCACCTCTACCTCAGTATTCGCGCAGATTGAATATCCGCTGGCCGATGATCTGACGATGATTGCGGGATTACGTGTGATCCATGACGAGAAAGACTTTGATTTCTCTGTAACAGCCATGGAGTTCCTCGACCCATCTTCGGAGCCGGGATTTGCCGATGCCGACAATATGGTACTGCAAGGCGTTCTCGGCGAGTACACCGCCAGCCGTGAAGATACCGAAGTGGCAGGACGCTTGCAGCTTAACTGGACGCCCACCAAGGACGTGCTGACCTACATCAGTTACAACCGCGGGGTGAAAGGTGGCGGCTACAACGCACCAATCTTTCCGCTGGCCCCCCCCAACGACTACAACGATGCCACGCTCTCTTTCGATCCTGAACATCTGGATGCCTACGAAATCGGCGTGAAAACCCGCCTCGGAGACTACGGCCGGTTGAATGCAGCAGCGTATTACTACGATTACAGCAACTATCAGGTGTTCAACATTATTGGCCTGGACACCATCACCATTAACTCACCGGACGCCTCGGCAAACGGCTTCGAAGTGGAATATCAGGGTCACCTCGGTGACAACTGGGATGTGATGCTGGGTGCCGCCTATAACGATGCGGAAGCCGAATTGGCTGATGGCTCAAAGTCCCGTCCGGTACAGTCGCCGGAATGGAACTACAACGGTCTGGTCCGTTACAACATGGAGCTTGATGCAGGTTACCTCGCTTTTCAGGCTGACTTTGTCTTCCGTGACGACGTGAAATTCGCCCTCTCTGATGCCGAAACCGTGCAGCAGGACGCCTACACCGTTTACAACGCTAAGGTGACTTACACCTCTGCGGACGATACCTGGCAGCTTAGTGCCTTCGTGGACAATCTGGGAGACGAAGAATACATCGTACAGGCTTTCGACCTCTCTGGTATGGACGTGTTTGGCCTCACCGAACAGTACTACGGCAAACCCAGATGGTGGGGCGTGTCATTTAAATACTCGTGGTTCTGACAAGCCCGCGACTTCATTTCTTAAACTCAACATTACAGGGAATACAGAACATGCAAAAAAAGATGCTTAAGGCATTACCCGCGTTACTGATGGCGTGCGTCGGTTTGCCTGCCATGGCGGAACTTGAGCCGGAACCTATTCCGTCGGTAGCGACCCTGCCGTCGACTTACCCGGACTCGTGGATTTTTGCCCACGATGTGAATTTTAACGCGATGATCGCAGGCCGTGTGGTAATTGTCGATGTGGCCGCAGACACCAAAGAATACAAAGGCTTTGTAGACGCATCGATGATGGCGAACTTTGTGGAATCGAAAGAAAAACCACTGCTTTATGTTGCGGAATCCTTTTATTCGCGGGGCACCAGCGGTGAGCGCACTGACGTGATTTCGATTTACGACAAAGCCACGCTGAAAAAAACCAAAGAAGTCATTCTGCCGAACAAAAACCGCGCCCAAATCGTTGCCAGCAAATACATGCTGAAACTGGTGAATGACGACAAGTACCTGCTGATCCTGGCGTTCACACCGGCGGCTTCGGTCATCATCATGGATACCGACAGCGGTGAACTGATGAATGAAATCAGCATTGCCGGTTGTAACCTGATTTATCCTGCCGGCGATCATGGCTTTGCTTCACTGTGCGGCAACGGCGGTATGAAAACCATCGCCTTTGACGACAGCGGTCAGGAAACCAAACGCACCGACATTCCTCCGTTTTTCAGCGTGGACGATGACCCGCTGTTCGACAAGCCGGTGTACATCGGTGATACCGCGTACTTCTTCTCTTACCACAGCAAAGTACAGCCGGTAGATCTGACCACGCCTGACGCCAAACTGTTACCGGTATGGTCACTGGTCAGCGAGGAAGATGCCAAAGACAACTGGTGTCCAGGCGGCTGGCAGTTTGCCACCTCCGACGACAGCAAACTGCTGTACGTGGTGATGCACAAGAACGGTTATAACGGCAGTCATAAGTTCGGAGGTGAGGAAATCTGGGTGTACGACACCACCACACAAAAACGCACAAAGCGCATCGAGCTGAAGAAAAATGCGTTCTCCATTGAACTGACCCGTGGCGACAATCCGCTGCTGGTAGTGACCAACACCGAAATGGGTCTGGATGTGTACAACACCGATGGTGAATACCAGCGCTTTATCACCGTTGGCGATTCCACCATGCCTATTGTGCTGCACAAAGGGAGATGAGCATGCTGAGTTCACTTCTGCAGGTTGTGCACATTGGCGTACTGGGGTTTCTGCTCTCCCTCGTACTTGCCAGTGCCAGTCACAAACTTCGCGCCCCCGGACAGTTCCGTCAGGCACTGGTGGGTTACGAGATGTTGCCAGGCAACCTGGCGCTGACCCTCGCGGGCATCGTGCCCTTCTTAGAAATCAGTGTCATTTCGGTTGCACTAGTTGCCTTTGCTTTACAGGCAACGGCGGTGACGACGCTGCTGCTTGGCGGCCTGCTGCTGACCTATGCCGCGTTTCTGGGCTTTGCCATGCTCACGGGTCGCTCTCTTGCCGATTGTGGCTGCTCGCTGAATGGCGGTGAAGCCAGCGTGAAACCGGCGATTCTGGTCATGCGTAATCTGGCGCTGCTGGCACTGGTGGCAGTATTTCACCTCACTCAACAAGCGAGCACAGGTACGCTGTCAGAATGGCTGATGGGCATCACTTTCTCACTGTTACTTTTTATCACATACAGCAGCATCGATGGCTTGCTGGAAAACCACGCTTTACTGAAAAACCTGAGGTTACGTCATGACTAATTTACTCATCGCTTCAAACGTTATTTTATGGATTGCCGTTATTGTGCTGGCAACGATGGTGTTTGCTCTGGTTCGTCAGATTGGCGTGCTTTACGAGCGTGTTGCACCAGCAGGGGCACTGTCTATTAACAAACAGCTTAAGGTAGGTCAGGATGCACCGGAACTGGATGTCATCAATCTGAAGAATCAACAGACGCTGCACATCGGCGGTAAATCACCGGTGGAAAAATGTCAGTTGCTGTTCTTCGTTTCCCCCACCTGCCCCATGTGTAAATCACTCATTGGCGTAGCTAAATCAATTGCCAAAGAAGAACAGAGCTGGGTGGATCTGGTGTTCGCTTCTGACGGTTCTTCCACAGAGATGGATACCTTCATTGCTGTGCAGAAACTCGAGCAGTCCAACTTTGTTAATTCTGAACTTGTCGGCAAAAGCTTCGGCGTGGCGAAACTGCCCTATGCCGTGCTGATTGATGAAAAAGGCACGCTGCAGGCCATGGGTATTGTGAATTCCCGTGAGCACATCGAAAGCCTGTTCAATGTGAAAGAGACTGGCTATGCAAGTCTTCAGGAATACATGCAGAAGAACTACGCGTAAGGAGCAAACTGATGAAATTTCTCGATAAACTCATGGAGCGTGGCTCCCGCAAGGTGGCGCAGAATACGTCGCGCCGACACCTGCTGACCAATATTTCCAAACTCATGGTGGGCGCGGCTGCGATTCCTCTGCTGCCTGTTGCCCGGGCCTCCGAATCATCCGGCGCGTATCCTGGTGTGGGCTCTCAGGTGTCCAATCTGGACGGTGATCCCGGCGATCCTACCAGTTGTGATTACTGGCGTTACTGTGCCATCGACGGCTTCCTGTGTTCATGCTGTGGTGGCACGGCATCGAGTTGTCCGCCGGGCACCGAAATGTCGCCCATCACCTGGATTGGCACTTGTCGCAACCCTGCAGACGGTAAGGATTACATTATTTCGTACAACGACTGTTGCGGTAAAACCAGCTGTGGTCGCTGCTTATGTAATCGCAACGAAAACGACAAACCGGTATACCGCCCGCAATCTAACAACGACATCAACTGGTGCCTGGGTACCAGCAGTAATGTGTACACCTGCTCTACCGGCGTGGTGTTGGGGGTGGCCGTTGATGCGTAAGATACGCTCTATTGCCATGGCTGCGCTCTGCGCAGCCATGGGACTAAACACTACCGCCAGCCTTGCTGAAGGAAGAGACGGCAAAACCGTATTTACTACCTGCGCTGCCTGTCATCTTGCCACTGGAGAAGGGCTACCCGGCGCATTTCCGCCACTGGTTAACCTACCTGCAACTTTCGAGAAAGAAGGCGGAAAGGAATATCTCATCAGTGTGGTGCTACAAGGGCTTAACGGGCCAATTAAATCGCAGGGACAAACGTACGCCGGATTTATGCAGGCGTTTGCTCCTACTCTGAGTGACGATGAAGTTGCCGGCGTTCTGAGTTACGTACTCACGGGCATTGCAAAATCGCCACTTGCAGAAGCGACGCCAGTTAGCGCTGAAGACGTGGCTGCAGTACGCAAGAAAATAGCAGACAAATCACTGCCTTCAAGCCATGCACTTCGCCAGCAGTTAGACGACTGAACCACAGTATTAAAGGGATGAGCTATGGGGAATGTAACCAAACTTTCGATGCTGGGCCTGGGCCTACTCCTACTTACGGGCGCATTGCAGTCTGCCAGCGCCAAAGGCCTTACCCGGGCGCAGACCAATTACATGCTGCAATGTCAGGGATGCCACAAAGCCAGTGGATCAGGCATGCCACCGCAAACGCCGGATTTTCATGAGCATGGAGATGCATTTATGCATTCCGAAGCGGGAAGACGTTATTGGATAAGTGTACCAGGCGCAGCCAACTCCCCACTCACCGATGGAGCACTTGCAGATGTGCTTAATTATATCGCCAACGATATTGTGAAAGTCGACAATCACACCGCATTTACCGCAGAAGAAGTACGCGCCCATCGTGGAGAGAAAATGACGAATGTGTATGAAGTCAGGCAAAACCTTGTTGATAGCTTAGCGGCTACGCAGGCACCGCTTTCTTCGACTGTTCGTGAAAAGAATGAATCCCCCGGAGGATGAACTCCGTTGGCTCTGTCCGTTATCCGTTGCGGACAGGGTCTTTTTTCCGGGTTAGCTACTAACGTGTTGAAAACAAAAAAGGCAGCAGGACGTGAGTCTCTGCTGCCTTCTTATCATGAGCGTATGCCTTACAGAATAAAGCGGCTCAGATCTTCATTGTCCACCAGCGTTTCGAGGTGCGAATCCACGTAGGCTTTGTCGATAACAAAGGTTTGTCCTGACTTCTCAGAAGCGTCGAAAGAGATATCTTCCATCAGGCGCTCAAGCACAGTGTGCAGACGACGGGCACCGATGTTCTCCAGCTTCTCGTTCACCTGCCATGCCGCCTCGGCAATGCGCTGAATACCTGATTCCTCGAATTCAATGGTCACGCCTTCGGTAGCCATCAGTGCACGATACTGTTCAGTCAGTGCAGATTTTGGCTCAGTCAGAATGCGAACGAAGTCTTCCACTTTAAGCGCTGACAGCTCAACGCGGATAGGCAGACGCCCCTGCAGTTCCGGGATCAGATCTGAAGGCTTACTCATCTGGAATGCACCAGACGCGATAAACAGCATGTGGTCGGTCTTCACCATACCATGCTTGGTAGAGACGGTAGAGCCTTCCACCAGCGGCAGCAGGTCGCGCTGAACACCTTCACGGGATACGTCCGCAGAGTTGTTGCCTTCACGCTTACAAATCTTGTCGATTTCGTCGATGAACACGATACCGTGTTGCTCAACTGCTTCGATGGCTTTTTCTTTCAGATCTTCCTGGTTTACCAGGCGCGCTGCTTCTTCCTCGATGAGCATTTTCAGCGCATCTTTGATTTTCAGTTTTTTCTTTTTCTTCTGCGAGTCAGAGTTCAGGTTCTGGAACATGGACTGCAGCTGATTGGTCATGTCTTCCATACCAGGAGGCGCCATGATCTCCACGCCCATTTGCGGCAGTGCCACGTCAATCTCGATTTCTTTGTCGTCCAGCTGTCCTTCACGCAGCTTCTTGCGGAATGCCTGACGGGTACCACGGTCCTCAACTTCTTCCTTTTTGCCCCATGGATCTTCCGGTGGTGGCAACAGGGCATCGAGAATGCGCTCTTCCGCCGCTTCTTCAGCGCGGAATTTCACCTTAGTCATTTCCTGCTCTTTGGTGAGCTTTACGGCAATATCAGTCAGGTCGCGGATAATGGTTTCCACTTCTTTACCCACATAACCTACTTCTGTGAACTTGGTCGCTTCCACCTTGATGAAAGGTGCGTTCGCCAGCTTCGCCAGGCGGCGGGCAATTTCCGTTTTACCCACACCGGTAGGACCAATCATCAGAATATTTTTAGGCGTAACTTCTACGCGCAGCTCTTCTGGCAGCTGCATTCGACGCCAGCGGTTACGCAGTGCAATAGACACAGCACGCTTGGCATCCTGCTGACCGATAATGTGACGGTCGAGCTCATGAACAATTTCTCTGGGTGTCATTTCAGACATAATAAACCTTCTCTTACTTATGCCGCCCCGTGGCGCTAATCAGGCCCGTGCGCATGGTCGCGTACGAACCTGTGAATATTAATAATCCAGTACTTCAACCGTCTGGTGATGATTGGTAAATACGCAGATATCACCGGCGATGGTCAGACTTTTTTCAGCAATGTCTTTCGCGGATAAATCGGTATTCGCCAGCAGCGCCGTGGCAGCTGCCTGCGCGTAGTTCCCGCCTGAACCGATGGCAATTAAATCGTTCTCTGGCTGCACCACATCACCGTTACCAGTAATGATAAACGAAGCCGTTTCATCGGCCACTGCCAGCAGCGCTTCCAGTTTGCGCAGCGCCCGGTCTGTACGCCAATCTTTGGCCAGTTCTACCGCGGCGCGGGTGAGATGGCCCTGATGCATTTCCAGCTTGGATTCAAAACGCTCGAATAATGTAAACGCATCAGCAGTACCGCCCGCAAAACCGGCCAGCACTTTGTTGTGATACAGGCGACGCACTTTTTTCGCGTTACCTTTCATTACGGTGTTACCCAGAGAAACCTGTCCGTCCCCGGCAATTACGACCTGATTGTCGCGTCTTACAGATACAATAGTAGTCACTACACTTCCCCATGTTTCGGGTGTCGCTGGCCGTCGCGCACAGCAAATTAATTTCAATGAAGAGATAAGTGGGGGAAGACATTATTTTTTCAAGGGAGAAACTGCGAACAGCGAGGTGTTGTGAACTCTTCTGGCCTGGAGCGGCATTGTCCACGAGTTCACAATTTGGCGAAGGTGAAATGAGAACCTTGAGCGTAGGAATTGTGGAAACCCTGGTACAGAACCGTCAACCGCAGGGAAGCGGCTGCCGAGCGCGATTGTGAGCCCACGGACGAACGAAAGTCAGGCCCGCAGACAAAGAAAGAAAAGCCATTCCAAACCGTCAGCAGCAGGGATGCTGCTGCCGAGCGTGGTCGTGAGTTTGCGGACGGGTAGTAGGGCTCACGGAAAAAGCTAAGAACCTTGAGCGCAGGGGTTGTAGAAATTCTGGGACAGAACCGACAGCCGCAGGGAAGCGGCTGCCGAGCAAGGTTGTGAGCCCACGGACGAACGACAGTCAGGCCCGCAGACAAAGAAAGGAAAGCCATTCCAAACCGTCAGCAGCAGGGATGCTGCTGCCGAGCCCACATGGATGTGTTTACGGCGTGTTTGGAATGGCTTTTCTGACTTTGGCGAAAGGGCCTGACGACCTACAAGTTCCAGGTGAGGATCATGCAGGTGGTGATGTTCACTTTTCTGAGGCTGTGTTTGGCTCGTTCTGCATCACGTTTAGTTTGCAGTGGTCCCATAATCACGCGGAACCATTCGCCATTTGAGCCAGTGGTGGCACGAACCTGCGCTTCCAGGCCCTGGAAGGCAATTTTCGCTTTCATTTCTTCGGCTTGAGAACGGGTACGGAATGAGCCACATTGCAGCAAGTAAAGTTTGTCCGATTTCTGCTGTTCCGCGACTTCTACTTCCACTTCGTAGCCAGGCAAACTCTTAATGTAATCCCACTCTTCTTTTGGTACTTCTGGCAGTTCGTCTTCTTCCACGATTTGCGGCAACTGCTCCATGGTCGAATCAGCCGTTTCGTCCACGTTATCTTTAATTGAAAACAGAAAATAAATCAGTGCAAGAATGGCAATAATCACCACCACCAGGCGCATCCAGATCTTGGTTCTGTTCTGCTCTGGGGCTGGCGGCTTCCGCTTATTGTTATTTTTGTCCTGGACAATATCTTTGCCCAATGGCCAGGTGAAAATAACGGCTATTTGCATTCTAAGGTTGGAAATCAGCTTTTCTGCCAAGGCAATGAAAAGGCTCAGTTGGTTGGAAGCTAAAGTATGAGGGGCTGCATTGTACGTTTTTCGGACCTTGAGACTATAAATTTCCCACCCTATTGATCAGTAGATTTACATTAAAATCATATACACA
>NZ_JANHZQ010000067.1:0-15813 GCF_041414725.1 Alteromonas sp. DY56-G5
ATCGCGATCGCAGCCTTCGGCTGCTAGAAAAAATAAACCCCTCCGAAAAAAGAGGGGTTTATCATCAATCTGAGCCTCCCTTTGGGAGGCTTTTTTTTGCCCTTAATTTAGTAAGTGAGCTTTTCTCGAATAGGGTTATATTTATAGGGCTTTAACATCAATCCGCATAGATCATTAGCCTTTCAGCGGTATTTAAAATGTTCGTAATCGCGGCTTGTTAACGCAGGTATAGTGGCTCTACGCCAAGCTGATTATTTGTACTTTCAGGCTACAGACTTTCTATTATTTGAAAGCAGGCAGAAGTGCTTCTCTTATAATAATAGTGACTTCTTTTAACCCACTTGCTTTTAGGTTTTCTTCGTTGAATGTAGAAACAAGTTGCTTCGCATTCATATCTGAATGTGTAAGTACTTTTCTGAGAAAGCGCTTCGTGTTAATGATTTCAACAAGACGCCATAGCGTATACAGTATTGTGTTATTTGGCTTGTTCAGTTGAGTATTTGCGCTTGGTGTAGGCTGAGTCTCTGCATAACGCGCAATTTTATGTAATATCGGCCAAACATCATCTAAAGTGCGTGTGCCTTGGGTGAAATGTACTAACTTTTCTACATAGATTGTCAGTATGCTAATGGGCACGTTGTCTAACTGGTTATCGAATTTAAAGCTCTCTTTTAGCGCTACCAATTCAGAAAGCAGTTTTTTTGCTCTGTTGGAATGAGGATATAACGCTAGTGCACTGGTTTCTCCACTGGCTTTATTAGGCTTTCGCCCATAGTCTACAATCTCAAATCCATTTCTTTTCCAAAAACTGTCTAACTTAAGTGTCGTTCCATAAGAAGTACAGATAGCGTCAATACTTTGCTTCTTGGCTTCATCACTAACTCTTTGTAGCAAGTAACTGCCCATACCCTTACTCTGCGCAAGCGTATCGACGGCAATACGGTTAATACGCCAATATCTAAACGTTGCTGTTTTTGCATCAGCAGACAACAGAGCAAGTCGCTGTGCACCTAAATGCCCTTTAGGACGACGCTTTCCAGACGCAATCCCCAATGCGGTATCGTTCAGGTAGTCGCTACCTTCAGCGTTTATGATTGCAGCACCTATCACGTTGTCGTTGAATTTAAGTATGGCAACAAGTACATCCGGGCTATCCATCAAGCGCATAAAATCATCGGGCGTAGTTTGATAATGGGCTAATGAAAGTAGCGACATTATTTGCTGAAGCGCCTTTTCGGAAATGCTTTTAAACGAACTTATGGAAAAATCGTAATCTATCGGTGGGTTAATACTGTTTTTGAAATTAATCTCGCCAATATTGCGCGCCGCATCTCTGTCCTCAAATAAACAAGTCGTATTGAAAAAGGCTTCAATGGGATCATGTTCGAACCATCGTAACGGCGTTGATAGTCTTAAATGGATAGCTGATGGCGGTAAACTAGGGATGAGTTTGTGAATAAAACCACTGCCTGAACCTTCATAACCCAAAAGCGTAGTACTAAGCACCCACTGCTTGTGGTTGGCTATGATCCGGTATACATCCGGGAGGGGGATTGAAGCCGCTTCATCAACAATTACAACGTCGTACTTTTCATCTTCTGTGGTATATAACAAGGCACTGTCAGGGGGCACCCATTTTACACTGCCAAACGTCGCTGCCTCATTCTTATCATCAAGGCTTTGTTGGGTTTGAATGTTAGCGGTGGATGGTTGTTGTGTTTTGGCACCGCCTATTTCGTACTGTTGAATACGTGAATGCACGTTCTTCACATTATCGAAGCGTTCACTGGTTAATAGTACATTTTTACCCTGTCTGATTAGGCTTTCAATGAATATACCTAATAATGATGACTTGCCTCTGCCTCTTGGGGCGGTAATCAGCGCGTTTAGTTTATTAAGTGAGTGTGCTTGATATAAACGACTGTATGCCTGCTCTTGCTCTTCTGATTTAAATAGTGAGCCTCTATAGACGTTTGATGTTAAGCCTTCGCTAATACGGTACATAGCCGTATCTGGAAGCGTGGTTTTTTCTTCAGTGTGAAATGCCACGTAGTCGTTGTTGCGCAGGTGCTTTATAAAACGTTCGAGGTATCGGCTCTGTGTAAGCGTAAACCCCTCCGACAGGAACGAGACCGAAATATTGTTGACCCATTCACTCAATGCAGGGCAAATAAGTATTAAACAACCACTGCGTTTAACGATCCCCGCCACTGCCATCACGTCGCCAGGTTTGAATGAATCGCGACAGTCTAATGTGGCAATGTCACATTCGCTCCCCAGTACTTGTTTGCGGTTCTTTCCCTTAAGTGTATCGCCAGCAAAATTCACAACGCTTATAGATGAAACTTCATCCACAAAGGCTTGAACGCTACGTATGGCAGCTTCACAAAAATCATCATTGCCAGATATTACAAGCATTCTCCGGTGAAGCGGGCAAGTCACGTTTGATAAGTGTGAAGCGTGAGAGCTTTTTTTGCAGCCATTTTCGCCGCTATTTTCAAAGTAGGGGGCTAATAGCCATTCGCGTAATTGAGTTAGCGCCATGAATCAGTTTTTTCGGTATAATCTAACGCTATAGTAGCGATTTATTATGAGGAATTCGAATGCGCTTTCTTTCTCGGCGTCTAGTTATGCCAAACGACCTTAATTACGCCAATTCTTTGTTCGGTGGCCGCGCGTTAGAATGGATAGACGAAGAAGCTGCAATTTGGGCTATTTGTCAGCTAGAAACTAATTGCTTGGTAACTAAGCATATTGGTGAAATTAGTTTCGAATCACCGGCTATGCAGGGTGATATCGTAGAGTTTGGTCTAGAAACTAAAGCTGTAGGCCGCACATCTATTACCGTAAGCTGCTTGGTACGCAACAAAGCAACCAAGAAAACCATCTGTTTTGCAGACGATATCGTTTTCGTAAAGGTTGACCCTGATACGCGTCAACCAACCGCACACGGCAAAACGTTGGAAGGTTTAAAAGCACAAACTGACGATGAAGTACGTCGCCTAAATATGAATATTGACGCTGAATAGCCCTAAGCTTTCAACGCCTTATATCATATATAAAACCTTACGTTAGCTTAACGTCTTATCTGCTTGACGGCGTGTATCGAACTGGTAGACTCCGTCGCAGAAGTTGAGTTTGCTAGTTTTAGCCGCGCAACACTATACCAAGGGGTGTCCGTTTTCGGTCTGAGATCCACATTCGTGGGAACCCTTAAACCTGATCCGGATAATACCGGCGTAGGGATGGTTCACAATATAGCCTTATCACCTGCCGTTAGACCCGGATCTTTTTTCTTAAATAAGAATAAGAGATCCCATGTATAAAACACTTTTCACACTTTCACTGCTTGCTAGTTCCGTTGCGGCCTATGCGCAACAAACCAATGTAAGTAACACTTCAGATAGCACGCCATCAGATATTGAGCGCGTCATCGTATCTGGTGATTTTCGCCAAACTACACTCGACCAGTTAAGTGCTAGCGCGACCATTTTAGATCAAGAGCGTCTTCGCAGTAGACAGCCGAGCCATATCGACAGTGTGCTAAACAGTATTCCAAACGTAAACTTTGCAGCTGGTGCGTCTCGCGGCCGCTTCGTGCAAATTCGCGGTATTGGAGAGCGTAGTCAGTTCGCCGAGCCTATCAATCCTTCTGTAAGCTTTATCGTCGATGAATTTGATTTTTCAGGCCTTGCTGCGGCAGGTCTTATTTTTGATACTAAACAACTAGAGGTATATCGCGGACCTCAGGCTACCTTATACGGCACAGGTGCTTTGGCCGGAGCGGTTAAACTCTCCAGTAATGACGTGGGTAGCGACGCCCCAGACTACGTTGAAGCCCGCATTGGGAACAAAGAGAGTTACCGTATTGAAGGCGCCACTGGTGATGATATCAACACGGATTGGGGCTATCGTGTTGCGCTGGTTCATAATCGCAGTGATGGCTTTGTAGAAAATACGTTCTTAAATAGAAGCGATACCGCGAATATCGATGAAACCGCACTGCGCTTTGCCGTTGAAGGCAGCGTAGATGAGCGAACCACACTTGCACTTACTTATCGCTGGTACGATATCGATAACGGTTACGATGCATTCTCGCTAGACAATGACAACAAAACGCTGTCTGATGAACCAGGATTTGACGAACACCAAACCCACGCTGTTAGCGCGCGCTCTACAACCAATACAGCAGCGGGCGACTTTATTCTAATTGCCACCCATGCTTCTCACAATATTGCTTATGGCTACGATGAAGACTGGACATTCACAGGGTTTCACCCGTGGGGTTACACGTCTTTTGACGCCTATTATCGCGAGGTAGAAACACAGACCGGCGAGATGCGTTTCGTGTCGTCTGACAGTGCCGCACTTTTTGATGGTATGACTGACTGGACAATAGGCGTATTTTATAAAAGCACGGAAGAAAAGCTGCTACGTCAATACACTTATTTGGATAGTGACTTTGCCAGTGAATACACGCCTACGACGACCGCTATCTATGCTCAGACTGAAAGTCGTTTGAACGAAAATTTAGTACTGGTAGCAGGGTTAAGAGTAGAAAGCTACGATTTTGATTACGCTGATAACAACCAACTTACTCGCGCGTTCGACACCACCATGGTAGGCGGGAAAGTCGCGCTTCAGTATACGCAGGGCAATCACTTCTATTACGGCAGTATTTCACGCGGATATAAAGGTGCAGGCTTTAACCCCGACAGCCGCGTGAATGACAATCAGCGATTCTTCGACGAAGAATATAACTGGAACTACGAAATAGGTGTAAAGGGTCCATTACTTACGCCTGACCTAATTGCTCGTGCTGCAATTTTCTATATGGATAGAAAAGATACTCAGGTGAGCGATTTTGACGTTATCACTCGTGATGACGGTACGGCAGGGTTCGTAGACATTATTGATAATGCTGATTTAGGAACAAACAAAGGAGCCGAGCTGGAGCTTAGCTGGATTGCTAGTGATGCATGGCAGCTAGATGCAAGTGTTGGATATCTAAGCGCTACCTTTGAAGGGTATACGCTTGCAGACGGTACTGAAGTGTCTGAGCAAAGACAGGCTCAATCACCTAAGTGGACCGCAAACCTGTATAGTGAGTACGCACTTACAGATAACATGCTCTGGCGTGTAGATGTAGATTACAAAAGCGAATACCGTTTTTCTGACGGCCATGATGTAACCTCGCCAAGTACTACGCTGGTTAATTCGGAGATTGTGGTGCTACACGGTGATTGGCAGACATCACTGTGGGTACAAAATGCTTTTGATCGTGAGTACTACACCCGTGGATTCGGTGGTTTCAGCAACGACCCTCGCGATGAGTATGCCTTCGATGAGCCATATTACCAAATAGGTAACGGTCGTCAGTTTGGCGTTACTGTTAATTACGCGTTTTAAAATAAAAGGAAACAGACATGCAAGTTATGGTTGAACTGTCGTTGTACCCATTGGTTAACGAATACATTCCACCTATTCAAGATTTCATTGATAGGTTAAATAGCTACAGTGATATTACAGTTTCAACAAGCTCAACCAGCACGCAGGTTACAGGTGACTATGGTGTGGTTATGAAAGTACTTGGTGAAGAAATGCAAAGGACCCATGAAGAAGTGGGGCAAGCTATTTTCGTGGCCAAGTTCTTAAACTTCGATGCCATGCAATCTAGAAAATCATCTTAATGGCTAGCTTTTTTTCTGAGTTTACCTCACAAATTGCCGCTACTTCACTGTTAGAGTGGGTAGCGGTTGTCCTCGCTATTGCCTATGTGCTGTTAGCCGCAAAACAGAACAGCTGGTGTTGGCTGTGCGCTTTTGTGAGTACCGCAATTTACACCTGGCTATTCTGGCAGGTGACTTTGCCATTTCAGTCTGCGCTTAACTTCTTTTATATGATAATGGCGGGATACGGTTATTATCAGTGGTCGAAAGGGGCGGAAGACGGCGATGTTAAGCCAGTGCTTTATTGGCCGTTCTGGGCTCATTTGCTCATTGTGCCGAGTATGTTATTGCTCGCTTGGGTTCTGTCTGAGGTGGCAGGATCACAGTTCAATAGTGAGTACCTACTATTAGATGCGAGCATTAATTTATTGAGTGTAGTCACAACATTTATGGTGGCGCATAAAATCCTGCAAAACTGGGTTTATTGGTTTTTCATCAATTTAGCGTCCGCCTATTTATACCTGCAAGTGGGTTATGCATTATCTGCTTGCCTGTTCTTAGGCTATGTTGGTTTTGCGGTATTTGGGTATTACCAGTGGCTAGTACAATATAAAAAACAAGGTGAACAGGTTGGATATCATCGCCACGCTGCAAAAGGCGCTTAATCTTAGCGACAGTGCGAAAATTTCGTCACACCCTGCTGGAGCGGTAAATCACGTTTACCGCGTTCAAGAGCTCGCAGATAGTCAGTTACCCTTGATTGCAAATAACCTTCAAAGTAGTGGGCAACCAAAGTCGGATCATAACCCTGTCGACTTAGCGGTGAAATGGATGGGCGATGATGACTTTAGTGGGGTTAATCGTGCGCACCAATTTGCTTTGCAGCAACAGCTTTATAGGTTGGGAGTAGCGCCGCAACCTATATGGTTAAGCGATGATGAAACCATTTGGGTTGAGCAGTGGCTAGAGCACAGTGACAGTGCGACGCTTTCAATGCTTGAGCTGGCCAACACCCTCGCTCGTATTCATTCTTTGCCCATTACCGCTAGGCCATTAGATTTAGCATCAAGATGGCAGCATTATATTGATGTTGCACAGCTCGATATGAGCAGTGAACTTTATTTAAAAGCCCAATCATTGCAAAAACAAGTAATAAAAAGTGAACAAGACGATGACGACTATGTGTTATGTCATAATGACTTGCTAACTAATCACTTATTACTGAGCGCAGATAACTCACTCAAAGTTATTGATTGGGAATATGCCGCCATGGGAAACCGCTACTTCGATTTAGCAAGTTGCTGCCTTATCAATAAACTTGAAATCAATGAAAGTAGAGAGCTCGTTAAGCATTACGCCAAGCTAATGAATATCGATGAGCACGACGCGATAGCGAAATTTGATCTGCACACCGAGATTGTCGCTATCACTAATGACCTGTGGTTTGCTGCGCTTAACGCCAATAAGGTCTAATTGTCATAAACTGCTCCGCACTTAAAAGTGACGCTGCATAGAAGTCGGTTTAAAAGCGGGCAATAAGACAAAACACAGGTGATGGATAAAGCCTATTTGGTGTTATTCGATTGAAAAAACAGCGCATTGCGTGTTAATTAAGCATGCAGTGCATGGTAGTGATAAAAAGGCTTTACCTTTTTAATGTCATCCGTATAATGCACAGCGCGCTAGGGGTGTAGTTCGAATTGGTAGAACAGCGGTCTCCAAAACCGATGGTTGGGGGTTCGAGTCCCTCCACCCCTGCCACTTTCTCTTCTTGTGAACGTTTACGTTCAAATCCTAAATTGTTTCTTTGTTAAATTCTTCTTCGATTCTTCTTCAATTTTATTGGTTTCTGTTGCTAGTGCTTAATTTGCTGCAGCTGTTTTATTTCCTCTTATACCAAGGGCTAGGCATTATAAACCCGCGAATAACCCTTATGAATTAACGCTTATGAATTAGCGCTTGAGCATTAAACAGCAGGTGCAATCCGAGCAAAAGAACGCGATAGTTATTCAACCAAGCCTGCAACTTTAGTAAACTAAACAAATACAATGAACTATCCACGTTAGGTGTTTTTGCGCAATGTCTCTTACTTCATATCAGCAGGCGGTTTTACAAGAAATGGGGATCCCGGTTTGGATCACCAAAGAAGCCTACACTGAGCTAAAGCAGGAAGACCAAGCGAAACAAAACAATACTAATGCAGTACAACGCAACGTCGGCACTGCTAGTAGTTCATCGACAAAATTACCCTTCAGCCAAAACGCTCAAACCAATAAGCCACCTTCAACGCCAATATCTCAAGAAGAAAAGCAATCACGTCTTGCTCAGTTGCGGGCAAATGTTGGCAGTAGCGCGAAAGATAAGGCTAAGCCTAAAGACGGCGGGGCAGCAAAACTTTCCACACCTGGTGCGTCGCACGATGAAGGGAAAGTAGGGCAAACCGAAACAGGTGCTTCACAGTCACACAACATTTCGCCGTCTTTCGACAATGCGGTTACCTCGCAAGAGTCTTTAACAAAGTCTATTGGCGCAAAAGGGCCTTTATCGCCTGAAGGTATCCCGTTAAGTGCCGAACAGAAAGCAAAATCACAGCAATGGCTGAAGGACTTACAGCTAGCCTGCGTTCAGTTGGGTATACCGTCACAGTGGGCTAGCACCATAATGATTGGCCGTGCGCTATCGGTAACCGAAACGGCCATTATATTGCCAGCCACACCGCTTAAACTCTCAACTGTGCAAAAACGGGAGCTGTGGGCGCAGCTTATCAGCGCAGCACGCGAATTAAACCACTCCGCTAACGGACAGTAGTCGCTTCGATGAAGTTAACAATCGTACCGCCACAAGGCTTTAACGAGCGCATTGAACTTGCTCATGCTATCCATCAAGAGGCACACGTGTCGCCTTGGAAACTAAGTACCTTCGCGGATTGTTTCACCAAACCCTATTACGGGGTGTTTGCCTTTGAAAATGACAAGACTGTTGGCTATGCCATCATGCTTGAGGTCGTTGATGAAGCTACGCTGATGGATATTGCGGTAGACAGTGGCGCAAGAGGCAAGGGTATAGGTCGCGCTTTAGTTGATTTTGTCATTGAGACATCGGTAAAAAATGCAATGCGTGAAATGTGGCTAGAAGTGCGTGAAAGTAACCATACTGCTATTGCGCTGTATGAGAGCTCGGGGTTTGAGCATATAGAAACCCGCAAAAATTATTACACCGTAAAAAATAATGATGACGGGCATGACAAGAGTAATGGAAACAGCGCACAAAAAGAAAACGCTAAAATCATGAAGTGGACAAATCTCACCTTAGCCTAGTTTTTGTATTCCTAGACATATACGTTTCGCGTATATCAAAGCATTATCTGAACTCAGCATACGCTTCCAGACCATAGCCGTGCGTGTTTAAATTAGAACACGTCCCCATCAATCAAGGTATAAATAGCATGGCTAAAGTGCTCAACAAGGCTTTAATCTCATCGAAACGATTTGCTATAAATATGGTTACCTACAAAGAGGGTCATAGCGTGTTAGAACATAATGACCCTATGGGCAGCGGGCGTTACTTTAAATTTAATGTAGTACTAAAAAAGCCGAAGCGCGGCGGTCAATTTTGGGCAGAGAAAGTCATCTTTAATCTCTTTAACCGCATTTACTTTTTTCGGCCAGATAAGTACATGCACAGCGTTAGCAAAATAGAAAAAGGGGAGCGGAAGCTGCTCTCTGTTGCATTGTACCTATAAGTCATAGTGTTTATCAGTGATTAACCACCCGTATAGCAAAGTTTCCACAAGGTTTTAAAAAGTTGACCATTTGGTCGATAAATTGGCGTCTTTGCACGGTCAGGAAGGTTTTAATCCCTTGCTAATTCACTTATATTTGCGCCCTCAAAATTCTCCGCCTACATTCAGCTTACCAGGCGGTAGAAACTTCTCTTAACGCAGTTCGTGTAATTGGATTTTTTAAAACGCATGTCTTCATCATCGGTGGCGGAAAAAGAGCAATCAAAAGGCATTAAAATGCTTTTGGTTGCGGTGTTGTGTTTAGGACTTAACTGGCCAAGCATGAAATTAGGGCTCGAGATTGTAGGGCCTGTATGGATGGTGTGCTTGCGCTTCTTGTTAAGCCTTCCGGTACTCGCGCTGTTTGTACTTATCACCAAAAAACGTATACCGGTGCTCAATCGTAAAGATCGCTCGGTGGTGTTTGTCGTTGCCTTTTTCCAGTTTATCCTATCAATGGGGCTTATTACTGTCTCTCTGCAGTTTATTCCTGCCGGCACGGCCAGTATTCTTATTTACACCACACCGCTTTGGATGCTGCTTATCGACACCCTATGGTATCGGCAACGCCCGCCTTCTAAGCGATTAATTCTAACCGGTATATCTACCATTGGCTGTGCAATGATTTTATTTGCTTCGGGACAACCGGGCGCGTGGCTACCGCTCTTTGGTATGTTGCTGGCATCTGCATTGTGGGCGGTCGCTATTCGAAGAGTGTCTTTTCACAAGTGGAATGGAAGCGTCATTGAAGCTGTCTTCTGGCAGTTTACCATCGCAGGTTTCGCCATGCTTGCTATTGCACTGATAGTTGAACCAATACCTAATTTTGGGGCTTACGATATAAGCGATTGGTTACTATTGGCGTACATTGGGCCAGTGGCAACGGGTCTCGGTTTTGGCCTTATGGTAGCGGCGGGGCCTAAATTACCCCCAGATAAAATTGTTCTTATTAGTACACTCACTCCGATAGTTGGTTATGTAAGTTCTGTGATATTGCTTAAAGAAACGCTACTGCCTATGGTTATGGCCGGTGCAATATTGATGATAGCCGCGCTAATAGTAAATGGCCTTCCTCAAAGCACACTTAAAAAGATATTAGGTAAAGGCCACGCGAAATAAAGGTAAGTTAAAGAGTTAGTCGAGGCTGTATAAAATCTAAAAACGCAGAGATACGAGACGATACTGCACTATTTTTATAGTATACCGCTTGTACCGACTCTCTGCGGTTTGGACTGACGATATCGTCGCGAAATAGCGCTACCAGCGAGCCTGCACTGATATCTTTGTGTACCATAAAGTGAGAAAGTAACGCGATACCTTGACCTGCCAAGCACAGCTGGCGAATAGTTTCGCCGCTTGATGCACGAAGACTGTACTGCAAGTTAATATCTTGCTTGAGCGGCCATTTATTTAGACTTGGTGAGTCGCTAAAACCAATCAGTTTGTGTTTGTTTAGCGTGCTAATTCCATCCTCACCTTCAGATATGGGATATTTTTCAAGATACTGTGGGCTTGCCACAATATGCAGCTTACTTTTTCCTAAACGTCTAGCGTGCAAGTTAGAGTCACTTAAATCACCAATACGTATTGCGATATCGGTTTTATGTTCCAACAGGTCGATAATGCTGTCATGACTGGTGATATCGAGTGTTATGTCAGGAAATGCTTCTCGAAATTCACCCACTAACGGCGCTAGCTGGTGAAATACAAACGGGCTCGCAGCATCGACCCGAAGTTTTCCAGAAGGGGCGCGCTTTAATAGCCGTAATGCTTCTTCACCTTTTTCTAATATGTTTAGCCCGTCTCTGGCATATTGCAGGAAAAGCTCACCTTCTTCTGTTAGTTCCAACCGTCTGGTAGTGCGATTCAATAAGGTTACATCTAAGCCATCTTCAAGACGGGTAACCGCTCTACTAACTTTTGCAACCTGCTGATTGAGTAGATTGGCAGCACTGGAAAAACTACCTGTATCCACAACGGTTAGGAACGCTTCTAAATCTTCAGTTTTTGATGAGACTGGCATCGCACACCTTATATTTTCAAATATCGCAAAAGTATTTTGTCATTAGTGCTGTTTTTTGCAAATAAATTTATCGTCAAACTGTACGCACTTTATTAATGGCTTTCAAAAAACGGTGTAGTTGTTCGTTCTAGAAGCCAATGGTGGCGTTGTTAATCAAGCCATCTCGTTAATTACTTTTTGAGGAAAATTGAAATGCCTATTGCATTATTTGCGTTAACGTTAAGTGCGTTTGCTATTGGCACAACAGAGTTCGTGATAGTGGGGCTTGTCCCCACCATTGCTACTGATCTTGGCGTTACGTTACCGAGCGCAGGCTTACTGGTAAGCTTGTACGCCGTTGGTGTTGCCGTTGGCGCACCGGTTCTTACCGCCCTTACGGGAAAGTGGAATAGAAAGCATGTTCTGCTTAGCTTAATGGCGCTATTTGTGGCTGGTAATATTCTTGCTTGGCAAGCGCCTAGCTACGAGAGCTTAATTTTAGCTCGCATTTTGACAGGCTTAGCGCACGGTGTGTTCTTTTCCATAGGGTCAACTATTGCTACAGGGCTAGTGGCGAAAGAAAAAGAAGCCAGTGCTATTGCCATTATGTTTACGGGCTTAACCGTAGCCTTGGTTACTGGCGTACCTTTAGGTACCTGGATTGGTCAAAACTTCGGTTGGAGAGCAACCTTCCTTGTGGTTTCCGCGCTTGGCACACTTGCGCTAATAGGCAGTGCGTTGCTGGTACCGAACAACCTTAAACAAAGTAAACCGGCCACCTTGAGTGAACAAATGAAGGTGTTGGTTCAGCCTCGTCTGGTATTAGTGTATCTAATGACGATATTGGGCTATGGCGGCACATTTACGGCATTCACCTATCTCGCTCCTATATTGCAGGAAGAGGCGGGGTTTGCGCCCTCAGCCATCAGCTTAATTATGCTAGTTTACGGTGTGTCTGTCGCGGTAGGCAATATATATGGCGGCAAGCTCGCTGACAAAAAAAGGCCCGATCCGCGCGCTAACAATCATCTTTTCAGCCCTTTCAGTCATCTTGTTTGCGCTGACGTTTACCATGGGCAGTAAAGTTGCCGCAGTGATCACCGTTTTAGTGTGGGGCGCCTTTGCCTTTGGCAATGTTCCAGGACTTCAGGTGTACGTTGTTCAATTAGCAGAGAAGTTTACTCCCAATGCTGTTGATGTCGCTTCAGGTTTAAATATCGCGGCATTTAACATTGGCATAGCAGTGGGTTCAATACTGGGCGGTGCAATTGTAGACGGCATGCAGTTATCTGATACCGCATGGATTGGCGCAATTATTTCTGTTGCAGCGTTACTTGTTACACGTTACAGCGGCTACTTAGACAAGTGCGCACTCAGTACTGCGAATACGGCGAATAACACAACGAGCGCGTAGGGAGGTCATAATGACGACAAATACCTTTGATAAGCTTGCACAAAATACGTTCTCAGTAGGTGTAGAGCTTCCGCTAGATAACGACTGGGCGCATTTCGACGCCACAAAAGGTACGCCATTCGGCGTACCTGATATGACCGAGCATCACAGCCGTATTCAATTAGCCGACAAACTAGGGTTTAAAGCAGCGTGGGTACGAGATGTACCGGTTTACGACCCTAGTTTTGGTGATGCCGCTCAGGTTTTCGAAACCTTTACTTACCTGGGCTATTTAGCGGGTATTACAGACAATATTCTATTAGGGACAGCCGCTGTTGTTTTGCCTCTTAGGCAGCCATGGCTTGTTAAAAAGGCGGCAGCAACGGTGCAGCAGCTAAGTAACGACCGCCTTATACTCGGTGTAGCCAGTGGGGATAGACCGGTCGAGTATCCGTTGTTCGATGTCGATTTTGACAGTCGCGGCGAGCACTTCAGGCAGTCACTGGAAATTGTAAAGCACGGTGAGAATTCCCTTAAGCCTGGTATGTCGCTGTTACCGCGTTCAACAACGCCGCCAATGTACGTTGCAGGGCTCGCTCAGCAAAGCCCTCAGTGGGTTGGAGAAAATATGGACGGTTGGCTGGCGTATCCAGGTACACCGAACGAGCATGTAAAGCGCGTAGAGCTATGGCGAAATGTCGCAGGCAACAAGCCTTACGTTAGTTTTATTCATCTCAACTTGGTTGAAGACGATGAAGCGCCCATAAAACGCCACCGATTCGGGGTTGAAACTGGTGTAAATGGGCTTATCAAAGAACTCAATGCAATGAAAGAAGCGGGGGTTGATCATATTGGCCTGCACTTCAGACGTAATACGCAACCAGTAGAAGACGCGATGCAGCGCATTGCTGACTACGTATTACCTCACTTTCATAAATAACGGAACCAACAAGGAGGCATCATGCCGAATGTAAATCAGTCACAATCTAAAATTCCTTCGCTAGGTGTAGGCACGTTTCGCTTAAAAGACGATGAAGCCTATAACAGCGTGACAATGGCACTTGAAGTGGGTTTCCGTCACATTGATACGGCGCAAATTTACGGCAATGAAGAAGCGGTAGGTCACGCTATTAAAGACGCTATTGCAAACAACCTTGTTGCACGTGAAGACCTTTACGTCACCACCAAGGTGTGGAATGACAAGTTGAATAAAGCAAGCTTTGTGGATAGCGTAAAAGAGAGTTTGGAAAAGCTTCAATTGTCGTACGTTGACCTGCTACTTATTCATTGGCCGTCACCGGAAAACGGCGAAAGCATGGAAGAGTATTTAGGAGAATTGCTACGCGTTAAGGAACTGGGACTCACAAAAGAAATTGGTATTTCTAATTTTACCGTGGCACAAATTGAAGAAGCGGTGAGTATCTTGGGCGAGGGCGTTATTTCCACGAATCAGGTAGAGGTACATCCTTATCTTACTAATGAAAAAGTGCGTGCAGCCTGTGAGAAACAAGGTATCACAGTGACAGGATATATGCCGTTTGCTGTTGGTAAAGTGCTAAAAGACGAGACCATCATTGCAATTGCAGATAAGCACAGAGTGAGCACTGCTGAGGTAGTGGTAGCCTGGGAGCTGGCCCATGGTTTAGTCACTATTCCATCGTCGACTAAGCGCAAGAATCTGGAAACCAATTTCAAAGCGCTTGAACTTACGTTAGGCGCTGACGATATCGCAAAGATTGACGCGCTAGATTGTGGCGACCGTCAAGCTAACCCAGATTTTTCACCTGCGTGGGACTAATCGGAAAAATCACTGTGTTAAGGAGCTTTTATGCAAGCTAACGTTTGGCAATTTGAACAAGCTGGCGCATCACTGGTAAAGCAGGTACGCGAGTATTCTGAGCCGAAGGCAGGGCGTATTGTCGTGCGCAACTATGCTATTGGCATTAACCCAGTTGACTGGAAGTTTATCGATGATAACCCGCGCGACTGGGAAAAAGGGCATATTCCCGGTGTGGACGGTGCGGGTGTTGTTGTCGCTGTAGGAGAGGGCGTTGATAACAGTCTATTGGGTAAGCGTGTGGCTTACCATCATAGCCTAGGTGAAAACGGAAGTTTTGCCGATCATAGTGAAGTGTATGCTAGCCGTGTAATGGTCGTGCCGGAAAGCGTTGATTTTGCACTAGCTGCTGCGTTGCCATGTCCAATGCTTACTGCCTGGCAAGCCTTCAGTAAAGTGCCGGTCCGAAAGGGGGCTGACGTGTTAGTCAGCGGTATGGGCGCCGTTAACAAATTGCTGGCGCAAATGCTTTCTCAGGCCGGTTTTAATGTACATGTTATCTCAGGGAGCTTTTCGCAAGAGCAAGCCGGTGAGATGGGCGTAAAAGCCATCCATCGCGGTAAACCTGAAGGACAAACATTTTACGCGCTTTTCGACGCGAATGGTCCAGACTATGCGGCGTCACTTGTACCGCTTCTTGAAGCTAATGGTCACGTAGTGAGTATTCTAGGTCGTATTGAAGTGCCTGTTGATGCGCCTTTCACGCGTACTATTTCTTATCATGAGATAGCGCTAGGTGCGCTGCATGATTATGGCGATTTGTCACAGTGGCAGCGTTTGGTGAAAGACGGTGAGGCTCTACTTGAGCAAGTTGCTGCGCAAACGTTGGTTGTCGAAATACCTAACGTGTTTGAATTCGATAATTTGAATAACGCGCTGCAATTTTCAAAAGAAGACAAACGAAAGGCAGTGGTTGCGGTTTCATAAAGCAGGAATGATTAAGGTCCTTCTCTATCCCTAGCGATCTAAAGGGCTTCCTCTGCTCGCCTAAAGGCTTCGACGATATCGTCGAAGCCTTTTTTATTGGGTCAGTACATTTCAAGGGCCTGTTGACCTTTGTTGTACATTTTTGCAGCGGTCTGTGTGCCATCTAGACAAGGCGAATGTTTGACGGTTTAGTGGTTCTAAATC
>NZ_JANHZQ010000068.1:0-15781 GCF_041414725.1 Alteromonas sp. DY56-G5
GAACACTCCGAATTTCACTATGCCTATTAGATCAAAGCCCCAGACTTTCGTCTAGGGCTTTTTCAACAGTCTGAACCTGCATAAAGCAGGTTTTTTCTCTTTAAGCTAATGACTAAAGCGTGCTTATTGATTTGCACCAGCAACCGCTTCTTTAGCCAATTGCGTAATACGTGCCCAATCACCCGCTTCAATGGCATCATCTGGTGCTAACCAAGAACCACCCACACACTTCACGTTATTCAGTGCAAGATAGTCATTGTAATTGTTAGGGCCAATGCCACCCGTTGGGCAGAATGTTACATCAGGGAATGGGCCACTAATTGACTTAATTGCTTTAACACCACCTGAAGCTTCCGCTGGGAAGAATTTCATATGGGTGTAACCTGCATCTTTCCCTTTCATTAGGTCGGAGGTAGACGAGATACCAGGAATAAGTGGAATTTCTGCGTCCATACCGGCTTTAAGCAAATCTGCGGTCATACCAGGGCTGATGGCAAATTTTGCGCCCGCTTCCACAACCGCCTTAAGTTGTTGTGCGTTCGTTACCGTACCTGCGCCAATAAGCGAATCGGGAACTTCTTCAGCAATACGTTTAATAACGTCAATAGCTGCAGGGGTGCGCAGAGTCACTTCTAATACTTTAATTCCACCTTCCATGAGCGCTTTAGCCAGAGGCACAGCCTTTTCCACATCATTGATCACCAATACTGGGACCACTGGACCGGCCGCAAAAATTTCCTCTGGTGAGTATTTCCATTTCGTTGTCATAATTTAGCTCGCTGTATTTTGATTTAGATAAGCAGCTGCGCCAAGAAGGCCATGGTCAGGTTCTGCTATCAAATAGGTGGGAATGTCTTTTACGTAGTGCTTCATTTGGCCTTTAGCTTCGAAACGGGCTCTGAAGTCACTATTTTTTATAAACTCAGGAAAACGATTAGCGATACCACCGCCAATAAAAATGCCGCCGGTCGTGGCCATATTCAGGGCCAAGTTTCCGGCAAAGCTACCCATTATGCGACAAAACTGCGTCAGTGTAGCTTCGGCAATTTTGCAGGTTCCCGCGATAGCCGCTTCAGTAATCTGAGCAGGATCAGCAAATGTAACCGGCTCACCGGCGTTGTTTGCCAGCGCAGTATAAATATTGTGTATACCACGCCCTGACATCACTTCTTCAGCTGATGCGCGTCCAAAAGTAGCCTGAAGATGGCGCCACACAATCACATCGGTTTCATCTACAGGGGCAAAGTCAACGTGACCGCCTTCGCCATCAAGGGTTTGCCAACCAGAAGATGTCATGGTGATATGTTCAACACCAAGGCCAGTACCAGGGCCAAATACCGCAATGTTTCCATTAGCTTTAGCGGTTCCCTCGCCTATTTGAACAACTTGTTCATCACTTAAAACCGGTAATGAATGCGCAACTGCAGTGAAGTCATTAATCACATACAAGGCGTCCAGCTTTAATTGTGAACGCAACGCATTTTGTGAAAACGCCCAACTGTGGTTAGTCATTTCCACTTGGTCGCCTAACACTGGGCAAGCAATGGCTATACAGCCTTCTGTGAACGCATATTGCGGTAAATCAGCAAAATATTGAGCAATGGCAAGGTCAATACTGGCGAAGTCATTGCACATATATTTGATAATATCGGCAACGCCTGTCTCTGTTACACGCGCTAAACGGATATTAGTACCGCCAACATCAGCAACAAACTTATGACTCATTACGCTTGCTCCTGAGTGTAAAACAATGAACAAGCACCTTCTTCTGCGCCCGTTAAGATAGCGCGGATCCCAGCAAACATTTCACGCCCCATGCCAGTGTGATGATGTGCAAGATTAGCAGGCTTCGCTTCGCGTGCCGCTAGTGTTTCATCATCCACATGTAAGGTTAATGCGCCCGTTTCTGTGTTTAGCTCTATAACATCGCCGTCTTGCACTTTAGCCAGTAAACCGCCTTTATAGGCTTCTGGAGTGACGTGAATAGCAGCAGGTACTTTACCCGATGCACCTGACATACGCCCGTCAGTTACAAGCGCCACTTTAAAGCCGCGATCTTGTAGCACACCTAGTGGTGGTGTAAGACGGTGTAGCTCAGGCATACCGATAGCTGAAGGTCCTTGGAAACGCACAACGACGATACAATCTTTATCTAGCGCGCCTGATTTAAATGCTTCATCTAACTCAAACTGATCTTCAAACACTACTGCCGGTGCTTTTAGCACACAGTGGGGTGTACGCAGTGCTGATGTTTTAATTACACCTCGACCAAGGTTGCCGTCTAGTACACTTAAACCGCCATCGGGTTTAAACGGCTGCTCAACACTTGCAAGTACTTCTTTATCCAACGATTCAGTAGGACCATCACGCCATTCTAACTCGCCATCTTTTAACATTGGCTCTTTGGTGTAGAAGTCTAAGCCTTCACCGCAAATCGTCTTCACATCATTGTGTAGAAGACCAGCATCAAGCAATTGCTTTATTAACAACGACATGCCACCTGCAGCAACAAAGTGGTTAATGTCAGCAGAGCCATTTGGATAGATACGAGTAAGCAGAGGTACTGCATTTGAAATATCTGAAAAATCGTCCCAATTAACGATATAACCCGCAGCACGCGCCACAGCGATAAGGTGCATGGTATGGTTGGTTGAACCACCTGTTGCTAGTAGACCAACAAGACCATTCACAATGGCTTTAGCATCAACAATATGACCAATTGGCGTGTAGTTATCACCCAAATCAGTCAAGCGGGTTGCTTGCACTGCAGCTGCTTTTGTCAGCGCGTCACGCAGTGGCGTACCTGGGTTAACAAATGACGAGCCAGGTAAATGCAAGCCCATCATTTCAACCACTAACTGGTTAGAATTTGCCGTGCCATAGAAAGTACACGTACCGGCAGAATGATAAGACTGAGATTCTGCTTCTAGCAGCGCATCTCGACCCACCTTCCCTTCAGCAAATTGCTGGCGAACACGGGCCTTCTCTTTATTTGGCAAACCTGATGGCATTGGACCTGCTGGCACGAATACGGTTGGCAAATGACCAAAGGTTAGTGCACCCATAAGTAATCCGGGCACAATCTTGTCACAAATGCCAAGCATAAGCGCACTATCAAACATATTGTGCGATAAAGCGATAGCAGCACCTTGTGCAATGTTGTCGCGGCTCATCAAGCTCAAGTCCATACCAGACTGACCTTGGGTAACACCGTCACACATTGCAGGAACACCACCGGCAAATTGGGCTACGCTACCCACTTCCTTTATCGCGTCTTTGATAATAGCAGGATACGTTTCATACGGCTGGTGAGCTGAAAGCATATCGTTATATGACGAAATAATCGCCACATTGGCTTTTGTCATTGAACGGAGATCGGCTTTATCGCTCGTCCCACATGCAGCAAAACCATGCGCGAGGTTTCCACACGACAATACACCGCGATGTGGGCCTTGACGACGGGCATGTTCAATTTTGTCGAGATAGGCTTTACGGGTTTCTTTACTACGCTCAATAATTCGTTGAGTGACTTCAGCAATTTTCGGGTTCATACTTGTCTCCTATGGCGCCCACATCAAAGTGACCGGAGCTCTGTTAACAACGGCAGTGATGGGCTTTTGCGCTTCGGTAGCATTTTCAATAGCGTCCAGCAATACTTGCTTTTTCTTCTCACCGGTTAAGTGCAAAAAGATATGACGACTATTGAGTAACGCAGGCAGCGTTAGTGAAATACGTTGATGAGGTGCTGTTGTAGGTTGAACAGCGATGCACGTTTTGCCGCTGTTCATATCTAAGCCTTCAAGAACCTGTTCTGAGCAAGGGAAAAGTGACGCCGTGTGGCCGTCTTCACCCATACCAAGAATAAGCGCATCAAACGGTTGAGCCATATCCGCAATATTGTTTTGCGCTGTCACTACACCGTCATTTGCATCATCAGCATCGCTTTTCAATTCAACAAAACGTGCTGCTGCGGCTTTATTTTGAATAAGGTTTTGTTTTACCAAGCTGGTATTGCTTGCTTCATCGCTTTCATCAACCCAGCGCTCATCGGCTAAGGTTATATCAACCTTGTCCCATTCTAATTCAGTTTCGCTAAGTTGCTTGAACAATGCTAACGGTGTGCGCCCGCCACTTACGACCAAGGACGAACGACCACGTGTTTTAATACCTGTTTTTAGAATGCTAACCAAGTCTTGTGCAAACGCATCAGTTAGCGCGTCAGGTGTTTCGAAAGAAAGTGTTGTTAACGCCATATTATTTCTTCTTCACAGTTTTGCTTTCATACCAGCTGCGATTTTCACGCGCTAGCAAACCGATTGAGTCAACGGGACCCCACGTGCCTGCCTGATATGGCTCAGGTGGCTCACTAGACTGCTTCCACGCTTCAAGAATTGAGTCTACCCATGTCCACGCCTGCTCTATTTCATCACGGCGAACAAACAGTGCTTGGTTGCCCAACATGACTTCAAGCAATAGCTTCTCGTACGCATCTGGAATACGTTCATCAGCAAACGCTTCTGAGAAACTCAAATTGAGCTTTGATTTTTGAAGATCCATTGAGCCTGAACTTGTCAAACCTGGAACCTTGTTCATTACTGTGATTTCTACGCCTTCATCTGGCTGTAGACGAATAACCAGTTTATTAGGCGGTAGGTTTTTAAAGCTATCGCCAAATAAATTGTGCGGCTGGCGCTTAAAGTAAATAACAACTTCACTCACCTTGGTTGGCATACGTTTGCCGGTGCGTAGATAAAATGGCACGCCCGCCCAACGCCAGTTGTCGATCTCTGCTTTAATCGCAATAAAGGTTTCCGTTTTACTCTGCGTATTCGCCCCTTCTTCTTCAAGGTAACCAGGGACTTCTTCACCTTTAACAAAACCTGATGTGTATTGTCCGCGAACTGTACTTTCGTTAATGTTAAACGAATTAATTGGGCGCAATGCCTTAAGGACTTTGAGCTTTTCATCACGGATGCTGTCGGCATCAAGGGTTGTAGGCGGCTCCATCGCAACCAAACTTAGAATTTGTAGCAAGTGGTTTTGCACCATGTCACGCATTTGTCCCGCGTCGTCAAAGTAACCCCAACGCCCTTCAATACCCACTGACTCTGCAACTGAGATTTGTACGTGGTCAATACAGTTGTGATCCCAGTTTGTTGCAAAAATAGAGTTAGCAAAACGAAGCGATACTAAGTTAAGTACCGTTTCTTTACCTAGATAATGGTCAATGCGGTAAATCTGTTTTTCGTCAAAGTATTCAGCAACTTGTTCATTGATCACTTTAGACGATGCCAAATCGTGACCGATTGGCTTTTCAAGCACTACACGAACACTTGAGTCGATAATTTTGCAGCTATGTAGGCCGCGACAAATGTCGCCATAAATAGCAGGCGGTGTAGCTAAGTAACACACCATGGTGCGAGTTGGGTCAACGTGGTCGTCTAAAACGCAGTAACTTTCCACATCTTTCATGTCTACGCATGCGTAGTGCAAACGCGCTTTCATTTTTTCCCAAGTGGCTTCACACAAGTTCTTCTCGCCAAACTTGATTAGGTTGGCATGAACTTCTTCAATATAAGCATCCAGCTCCATTTCTTGACGCGCAACACCCACAATAGTGGTGTCTGGGTGCATCAAGTTTGCTTTTTCAAGCTGATATAAAGAAGGCAACAACTTGCGTCGTGAAAGATCTCCCAGTGTACCGAAAAGTACAAAATCACAGGGTTCGTAGGAATTATCCAATACCATATTCGTCGACCTTTTAAATGTATGTGTCCGCGGCGTATTGTACAGTTATTTACAACACTAACGACTATTTTTACCGTATAGTTAACACCAAATGTAGTAAAATTACAACTTGTACCAACTATAGGATCTGAATCTTTACTGTTTCCCTCAGTTTACCCTCATTTAACCCGATTGAAATAACAAAAATTGTCAAAAAATTACATTTTTCTTGTCACAGACGTCACATTGGGTACTATTACGGGTGTACCTTACAATAAATTGTGCTAACTAATTGCTATATCTGTATGAACATTTTAGAAAAAATCACACAAAACCAAGCGGCATTCAGTAAATCTGAGAAAAAGGTAGCTGAAGTAATTCTAGCTAACCCACAAACGGCCATTCATTCGAGTATAGCAACCCTCGCTAAGATGTCGGATGTTAGTGAGCCTACCGTAAACCGTTTCTGCCGAAGACTTGATACTAAAGGCTTCCCAGACTTTAAACTGCATTTAGCGCAGAGCCTGGCTAACGGAACGCCTTACGTAAACCGCCATGTTGATGAAAACGACAGCCCAGACGAATATACCAATAAGATATTCGAATCGACCATGGCGTCCCTGGAAGTGGCTCGCCAATCTGTGGATGTGAACGTGGTAAATCGCGTTGTTGATTTACTTACACAGGCACAGAAAATTTCATTTTTCGGCTTAGGCGCTTCAGCTTCAGTGGCACACGATGCATTAAATAAGTTTTTCCGCTTTAATGTTCCAGTGGTCTACTTTGAAGATATTCTGATGCAGCGCATGAGCTGCATGAACTGTTCAGATGGCGATGTTGTTGTTTTGATTAGCCATACGGGCCGAACTAAAAGCTTAGTAGAAATAGCGCAAATTGCCCGCATGAACGACGCTACTGTAGTAGGAATTACCTCAGCAGATAGCCCGCTGGCACAAGAATGCAGTTACGTGTTATCGCTGGAAGTGCCAGAAGATACTGATATGTATATGCCTATGGCGTCTCGCATTGCGCAGCTTACCCTCATTGACGTGCTTGCTACTGGATTCACGTTACGCCGTGGTAATAAGTTCAGAGAAAACCTTAAGCGTGTTAAAGACACACTCCGGGGTTCACGATACGAAAAGCGCGGCGATTAAATCGCCATTACATTGATCATAGTCGCATTTATTGCCGTAGCAATGAACGGCTAATGAAGCCAGAAGAACGCCTAACTGGTCGAGCCAGTTGGGCGTTTTTGTTTATTTCATTCACATTATTGTCAAATTCAACTATTATTCTGTAATAAAATTACGTAAAGCGATTACAGGTATTATCCCACTGTGGAATACCTAACACTTTTTGTCTTTTCTAACATAGAAACAGCGACGGAATCACATGACCAGAAGAACGAAAATTCTTGCCACCCTAGGACCTGCAACCGACTCTCTTGAAAAAATCCAGGCGCTCATAGCGGCAGGCGCGAATACAGTGCGTATGAACTTTTCTCATGGGCAGGCTGAAGATCATATTGAACGTGCCAAGCGCGTTCGTCAGGCTGCAAAGAACTTAGGTAAATACGTAGCTATCTTAGGCGATCTTCAAGGTCCTAAAATTCGTGTCGCTCGTTTTTCAGAAGGTGCTGTTCACCTGGACGTAGGCGCTAAGTTTATCCTAGACGCAGAGCTTGGCCGCGATGAAGGCAATGTTAACCAAGTAGGTATTGATTACAAAGCGCTTCCTGATGATGTATCTGCAGGCGACATTCTTCTTCTTGATGACGGCCGTATTCAGCTTCGCGTAACGGGCGTTGAAGGTCGCAAGGTGCTTACTGAGGTCACCGTAGGTGGTAAACTTTCAAACAATAAAGGCATAAACCGTCAAGGCGGTGGGCTTTCCGCTGACGCGCTTACCGATAAAGATAAAGAAGACATCAAAACCGCGGCAAAGATTGGTGTTGATTACCTTGCGGTCTCATTTCCTCGAAGCGGTGCAGACCTGAATTATGCTAGAGAACTTGCTGAAGCAGCAGGTTGCTACGCAAAAATTTGTGCGAAGGTTGAACGTGCTGAAACGGTAGCTTCTGATGAAGCCATGGACGACATCATTACAGCATCAGACGCCGTTATGGTAGCCCGTGGTGATTTAGGTGTTGAAATTGGAGACGCAGAACTTGTTGGCGTTCAGAAAAAGCTTATCGCCCGCTCTCGTCAACTGAACAAAGTGGTTATTACTGCGACTCAAATGATGGAGTCGATGATTGATAGCCCCATGCCAACGCGCGCAGAAGTAATGGACGTTGCGAACGCCGTACTTGATGGCACTGACGCGGTTATGCTTTCTGCTGAAACTGCCGCGGGTAACTTCCCTATCGAAACGGTTGCTGCTATGGCCCGAGTGTGTGAAGGTGCAGAAACCCATCCAAGCGTTAAAATCTCTAAGCACCGCATGGACCAGCAGTTTTCATCTACTAGCGAATCAATTGCCCTCTCTGCTGTATACGCTGCAAACCACTTGCCAAGCGTTAAAGCGATTGTAGGTTTAACTGAAAGCGGAACTACGCCAACATTGATGTCACGCATCACTACAGCTCTGCCAATTATTGCAATGTCTCGTCACGAATCAACGCTAAATACAATGGCACTTTGCCGTGGCGTTAAGCCGGTTTTCTTCGACTCATCTAACAGTGAACCTGGCAAATTGAAGTACGATGTCATTGCATCACTTAAAGAAAAAGGCTTAGTGAAAAGCGGAGACAGTATCATTCTGACTTATGGCGATGAAATGGAAAAAGTAGGCGCAACTAATACCCTTAAAATCGTAGAAGTCGAATAGCAACGAAAACAACATTAAAGCGAAGCTTAATGCTTCGTTTTTTTTGCCTGAAATTTGTGTGGATATGAAAGTCAAAAATGCCCCTTACGTTCTCAAAATGTAAAGGGCGTTTTCAATAATGATGTTTGGGCTAAATTGCCTGTGCGGTATAGCTCTCTGTCTCTTGAGCGATATCGTTCGCATATTGAGAAAGATGGTGGCTAAGGATGTTCTCAGCGCGCTCAACAAACTCGTCACGTTTAAATTTCCAGCCTCTTAAATCAGCTTGTTTTGCCTGCTTAACATAAAAATCTAAGCGTGTTTTTCTAAGCAGATGCGCCTTTTTGGATAGATCAAACTCTACAAGTGATAATGTCTGTTCAACTTTTACGATATCTGCGTGAACTGTGCGTTCAGCGTCATCAGCTGTTGCTTGGCTAATTGAAAGCTTACCCTGCCCGAACAAACCAATTAATGCTATTACAACTGAAACAACTATAGCTGAATAAACCCACTTTAAAACGTTCATGCCTCACTCCTTGACCAATTGTGAACTGCTCATATTCTGAAGAACAACTTATTTGGTAAATGATCTTGGCGCTGAAAAGTTAGTGTATGCCAGTCAGCGCGCTAATTTTAATTACTATGTGTAATTTGAATTTGCAGCTTCTATACCACAATATATTTCTTTGTATTTCAGTAAGATATAAAACAAGACTGCTACTACGAAATGTATTGAAAGAATTTTCTACACACTTTAAGAGAAATTTTCCGTGTCTTTGCTTTAGGCGTAATCAAAGCCCTTCCGAACAAAAGTTAGCGAAACGGCCTCAAGTAAACAGCAGATAAAGAATATAGTGTTTAGTGCCTCTTCGGTGTTACCAAAAAGTTCATTTATTGCGCTAAATATTGCCGTGTGCATAGTCATCAGTATAAGTAGCATTGCTAAGCGATTGTCTATGAAAAAGTTTAAATGTCTAAAATAAAAATAATGCCTTTTGCCTTCTCGTTATTTGACGTTTCCGTTACACCATGGACTACGCCGGCACTATGTCGATGTAATGACCGGCCTACCTTGCTTATGTTAGGCAAGAAAAAAGGGGCGAATGCCCCTTTTCATTAAGTCGAGTAAAGAAACCATTAGTTCATTGCGGTTTCAGTAACTACGCGAAGGTTGCTTTCAACATCCTTGACATCAGAAGCATTCTTAGCAATTTCTACAGCTAGATCACGCTCAGCATCAGAATCAACGTCGCCAGTCAGTGTTACTACACCGTTTTCTACGTCAACATCGATGTCGAAACCTGAGATATCGGTATCCATGAGAAGACGGGTTTTGATTACTGTGGCGATTTTGGCGTCAGTTAACTCGCTTGTGCCTTCGTCAACAGTATCTTCCATGTCATCTGACATGTCGCCTTCCATATCTTTGTCAGAGACAACCGTAAGCTTATTGTCTACAGACGTTACACCGTCAATATTCGCTACTAGCTCTTCCGCTAGCTTTTTATCAACAGAGTTCTCAACCTTACCAGTAAGAACGACATTACCGTTTTTAACGTCAGTATTAATGTCGAATGAATCAAGGTTACCATTGAACAACAGCGTTGCTTCTGCTTTGCCATCAATCCATGCGTCTTTGGCACCTTTCTCCCATTTATTACTTGTGCTGTCTGTGTCCATGTCACCTGCATATGCAGCTGTAGTCAAAGTTGTAGCAACAATCATAGAAATAAGTGAACGTTTCATAACATTTCTCCTTTGTCGAAACTCGTAGATAGTCATGCCAATTCCTTGCCAACAAAATAAGATATTGTTTTATATGATAAATATTCAGTTCCAGGGCTAGTTAAGTATTTTTTGTTTTGCAAACTTTGCCTTTGTTTGAGAACTTTTTACTTAACTCTGTTAATGCCCAAAACTCGTCAACGTCACTTAAGAAAGCACCTCTTAATTGTACTAGGAAATAACTCTTCGCCGTTGCCCGCCACCTTGTTGCAGTGATACCTAGGTTAAACTTATTTCACAAAGCAGCCGTAGTTATAACGATTCGTATCGCTTCACTAGCTGCCATTAATTTAATCTTGCAGACAGAAGCAACAGGTGGAGTGTTTTTCGTTAATTTAACTCAAGGACCAACTAGACATGGATACTGCACTTACTGCTGTTTCAGTCTTATTTATAGCCGTAAGCTGGGCCCCTTTGCTTCCTTCTTCTCATTGGTTAGTAAGAGTGTGGGAATTTCCGCGACTACAAATAGCAGCTATCATTTCTTTGCTAATTGCTGGGCATATTTTTGAATCAACCTATTACGCACAGATAGATAGCCTAGCAGTAATTATTGTCGCTGGATTAACAGTTAGCCTTATTTATCAGGTTATCTGGATCATTCCTTATACCCCTCTGTATAAAAGAGAAGTTAGGCACGTCGAGGTTGAGAGTGCGAGCCAAAAGCTAAGTGTTTTATCAAGCAATGTGTATATGCCTAATGACGATTTTCGCAAGCTCATTGAACATGTACGTAATAAGCAACCTGATTTTCTCGTAACGTTGGAATCTAATGAGAAGTGGCAGAAAGGCATCAGTGAAATTGAATCTGAATACCCGTATCGTAAATTTTGCCCACTCGAAAACCTCTACGGTATGCATCTTTATAGTAAGCTTCCCTTTGAAGAGGTCTCATTGCGATTTCTAATAGAAGAAGATGTGCCGTCTATGAAAGTTAAAATCAATCACCACGGACAAGATGTCACGCTATATTTTCTTCATCCAAAACCACCAAGCCCAACAGAAAACACGTATGCAAAGCCCAGAGACGTAGAACTTAATGTTGTGGGGGAAGAAATAGCTGAAACAGAGGGCCCTATTGTCGTCGCTGGCGATCTTAACGATGTAGCTTGGTCACCTACTACCAGAAAGTTCAAGAAAATAAGCGGACTTTTAGACCCACGAGAGGGGCGCGGTTTTTTCAATACATTTCACGCGAAATATCCTTTAGTGAAATGGCCGTTAGACCACGTATTTCACTCGGAACACTTTGCATTGGTCAATATAGAGAAGCTTGAAAGCATAGGCTCAGACCACTACCCGCTTTATACTGAACTAGCGCTAATCACGGACAAAGATTAATATTCAAGACTTTAACTTTAATGAAAGCTACGGTGTTTGACACACCACATGAGGCTATCACACGCCTCCTCACGCTTTTTAAAGTGGGCCAGCCCTATTAGCTTGTTATCCCGAGGCCAAACCGCTTGGTTAAGCACCTCATGATCTTCTGCCGATAGTTGTTCGCTATCTAACACAATCTCAACCGCTTTTTTATTGGGTTTTATTAATGTGGGGTTAGCTTCTTTGACCAGAGCAGAGTTCACACAAATATACTCTCTCTTAACAGGATCTCTCACCACGCCGATGTAGTTGTTGTCACAAATTATAGCTGGCCAGCCTTCCGTTATTCTACTCTGTCCAAACATTACGAGTGTAAAAGCAACAAGAACGAAAAGTGTTAAACCGATAAATTGAGCGCTCAAATCTGGTGCTACGCTTACAATAACGCCGACAACAGCTGCGAAAAATATCCAGCCGCCAAATACCCTGCGCATAGCATTTGGTGAGATACCAGATATAACATCAACCACCTTTAATGATTGTTTGTCATAGTGTCGAATAAATACAGACGATTGTGATTCCACAGCCTTTGTCCACCAGAAAAAATACGAAATTCAGAAATTAATACGTTACAAGTAAGGCTGAAGATTTACCTACACTCTGAGTGAGTAAAAACCAATAACATGAGATTAGTTCTACTCGAAAGAAAACGTGTTAAGCAATATTTGTAGGAATATTTAAACTATTGAATTGTAATGTTTAACCTACTAACCAAGCATATCAAAATATGTGGGAACGGCAAAGCAATTACGCGCTAGATGCACAGTAAAAACAAGACTTATGAAAAGAAGCGTCATGTTAAACTGCAAATAAGAACAAACCACCAAAAATTAATATAAAAAACTGCTATTAGCCTCGATACATTCGTTTGTAAATTTTTCTCTCCCTTTGCACCTCTTGCTTGTTTTGGCGCTCAACCATTGCTAAAAATTTTCAAAAACATAACTTGATAACAATTCTTTTATCTAACAATCAATAATTTACAAAAAAAGGAACACTCTTTGCTTGTACGAAAGTATAACGTTCAACATTTCATGTCGTCGTTATTACAGGTTCAACAAATTAGAAAGGGAGGAAGAGTATGCGTTCACCGATAAGTGCAGTAACTATTGTTAAGAGCAGAACTGAGAAGCTGACCAATTTGATAACTCAGTTAGAGCAATGCTCTCCAACGCCAGATGAGCTAGTCATTGTTTGGATGGCACCTCCTTCTGATTTGTCACTCGTACGCAGTGACAAATTCGACATTGTTCACAAGTTTGTGACTCAAGATGCGCTTCCGATAGCGAAAGCGCGCAACAAGGGTATGTCAGCGGCCAAGCACGCGAATTTAGTTTACCTAAACGTAGACGCAGTTATTGCCCCATCGCTTTTTAGAGATGGCTTGCTTGCGCTTCGTGACAACACCGTAGTGATCACATCAGTGGTGTTTTTACCCAATGAGCACTGTTGCAAGCCCTACCGACAAATTTCAAAAGATGAAAAAGAAATCGGTTATTTAGCAAGTAATGACGACACGTTAACCGAAGACGACAATAACGAAATACCTTCAAGAGATCAGGAAATTAATCATGGAAAGTTTAATGACGATAGTATTTGTTCTACAGTGTTTTTTATTCGTAAGGCAGACTTTCATAAAACCGGCGGCTTCGATGAAGGCTACGCGGGTTTCGGACTAAACGACGAAGATTTTTTCACTAACTGTAGAGCATTAGGGTTTTCGTTAGAGCAATTGCCCACGCGCACATTTGCACCACACCGCCCTAATTATCAATGCCCGATAAATCACCTTTTAGACTTTGTTCATAATGCACAGCGTTTTCACTCGAAATGGGGATTTTACCCATGTGTCAATGTATTGAACGCGTATGCAGACCAAGGTTTTATTAATGCTGACTTCAAGCAAAACGGCATTAAGATCAAGCACCTCCCCCAGCAGGTAGAGGAAGACACACCAGGAGCTCCGGCCGAGAAGCCAATGGTAACGAACGCTCAGAACAATATCGCGTTCACATCTTTTCATTCCCCAGAGAAAGAATCTGGTCTTCTGAGCACTTCAGCTTAAGCGATCTTGCATTATGGCGGGAAAGCACTCGGATTAGATGCTCGCGAGCAATAGAAAGCTCGCGAGCGCAGTAATTGTTAGATATCAAACTTTACGCCTGAAGGCATCTACTACTGGTTACTGTTGACGCGCTTCTGCAATGGCGCTTGGCTTTTCTTGTTGCCAGTTAAGTCGCATATCCCATTTGAAACGATGTTCAGGCTTAAGCGGTGGCTGCTCGGCATCAATAGTGCTTAACACATTAGTCGCCTTAGTCAGTGTTGCGTCGCGACCGAACAAATAGCTTTGCTCTTTCACTATGGTCAAATACGCTTTGTTCAACGCATACGCGCGCTCTGGTGAAGGAGTAATGATGTCGTACACTGACTTGGCACGCTGCACTTCTTCCACCTTGACCATGCCTTTTTCATCAAACCATTTGGCCAGCATTTCTCCATTTTGACGGAACTCATCGCCACCGCCCACGCGCTCCATATAAGTAAGGAACTCGCCTTTTTCCTCGTTGATATTTGGCACATCTTCAATTTCACGCAGGTCTATATAGCCCCACCCCGCTTGTCCGGGAACTTTCCGTGCAAATGAAAATGTTTGGTCAAAGGTTGACCCTACTGTTTTGTGACAGCCGTTACAAAACGCAAGCTCTTGATCGTGCTGTGCACGAAGTTCGCCCTGCTCATTTTCAATGAAGCCATTAATTGTCCAGCCAAAGCCGTTGTCTATCCCTTTTTCACCTAGGTAGCGGGTTTGGGGCAGCTTTTCAAAATGCTTATCTTTTGCTTCCGCATAATAGGCAGATGCTAAGCTTTCTCTGCTTCTGAACATATGCTTTTTCATGTAGCGCACTTCCTTCATACGCGGCGCGTTATAAATATTCCCGTTTTCATCCACGCCAATGTAGCGCACGGTATGTAAGAATTCTGTACCTTCGGGGTAAAGCATGTGCGCTAGCGGAACATCGCTTGCGTCGCCAACATAATGCGACAAACGAGCGATTTCAGTCACTGAATTGGTAAGTTTTCCGTCTTGGTTTACGTCAAGGTTCAACGCTAATTCGTTGACCGGCGCCACAGTTAACGTATCCAGCTCTTTAAGCGCCATTTCAACCAAGCTTAGGTTCAATATATAGATAGCCTTATTATACTTGCTATTTAGCCTTTGAAAGCTTTCAGGAAGTCTGATCATAGCATCGCCGGTTGACCCGTTAGTCGGCCAAAAAGTACTTGGGAAAGGCTTGTAATTATACGACACCCATCCACTGCCATCTTTAGCAAAACCGTCGCCATCAAATGCCTTGTCAGCGGCGCTCAAATTTTCAATACGCATGTAGTCTGGCATGGCGTCATTGTTAAGCGAAGCGGTATAGTTGTCTTGCGCTATATATTTTTTAATCGTGGCATCATCAATGCCCGCAATTAGTGATGTACGGTCAATAAACAGGTTTTTCCAGCTGTTTGTTAACCCTACGTCAGAAAATTCGTAGTTGCCCTGTAACGTACCATCGCCCATTTGATTAGGACGCTTTTCCATTGAATCGTAACTTTGGTGGCATGCATAACATGGGTTGTTAACACCTTCTGTTTTGGTGTAACACTGGGGAGGAATAACCGATTCAGGGTTATACACTTCATTGTGTTCAATATATGCCAGAGCGGGAATAGCATCGCCTTCTTGATAAGGATAAGCGTGGGTGCTGTCGGTCTTTTCGTGAGTAGAAGGAGGCAGTTGCGTGTCAACTGTAAAGCTTGTTGAGTTTTGCTCATAGTTTGACTGATTGTTCAAGTCAGTACCCGTGTTATCAGTACATCCTGCATTGATAAGTAGTGAAAGCAGAATGCCTACACCTGAAGTTATTTTTAACATTTTCATAATCGTCACAACGGAAAAATCCGGGTACGTAGGGCCTGTTGACCTTTGTTGTACATCAAAGGTTAACGATGGAATGGTCTCCCCCCTCAAACGGCATCGCAATGTGCCAAACTTGGAATTGAACAATCAAGTTAACAAGGT
>NZ_JANHZQ010000069.1:0-15593 GCF_041414725.1 Alteromonas sp. DY56-G5
GCCATGCTTGAAGACACTGAACGTTTGATGGAAGTTTGCCGCACCTTATCGCCTGCTGACTTATCATCGCTGATGAAAATAAGCGACAAGTTAGCAACGTTGAACGCCAACCGTTTTGCTGAGTTTTCTACGCCGTTTTCGCCCGATAATGCACGCCAAGCAATGTATGCATTTAATGGTGATGTGTATACTGGGTTAGATGCTTACTCGCTTGATAGCGAAACGGTCGAATATGCGCAAAAACATCTTCGAATTTTGTCTGGCCTATATGGACTACTTCGTCCTTTAGACTTAATGCAGGCCTATCGTTTAGAAATGGGCACTAAATTAGCAAACCCTGAAGGTAAAGATCTGTATGCGTTTTGGGATGATCGCATTACTTATGTGCTAAATAAAGCATTAGAAGCACAGGGTGACAATGTGTTGATCAACCTTGCTTCAAATGAGTACTTCAAAGCAGTGAAGAAGAAGTCTTTAGATGGCATGATCATCACGCCCACTTTTAAAGACTGCAAGAACGGCCAGTATAAGATTATCAGCTTCTTTGCGAAGAAAGCCCGTGGCTTGATGGCGCGTTATATTCTTGAAAACCGTGTAGAAGACGTTGAAGGTTTAAAAAACTTCGACGTAGACGGCTATCAGTTTAGCGAAGAACAAAGTTCATCGACGGAACTTGTGTTTCTTCGCAATCAGGAAAGCTAAAAGAAAGGCCAGTAATAGGGGGCTTTCTAAGCAAGCTTGCCTATTGTCCCTTAAAGCAATGGCGCTCTCTTTTTTTCTTCTGCGCGTGCTGAAGTGGGTAAACCATCATTACGGAATACCCACTTTTAGTTTACTCACTGTATAAAAAAGCTTTTATATTGCTCTCTTAGCTCTACTTTGCGAATTTTCCCTGTACTTGTCATTGGTAATGCCTCGCAAATAAATATATGTTTGGGTACTTCAAACTTGCCGAGCTTCTCCTTACAAAATGCATTGATGGCTGGCAACATCTCATGTGTTAAGTCATTACCCACTATGCATGCGCAAACCGCTTCACCCCAGTGAGGATGGGGCACTCCTATCGCAGCTGCAGCTTCTATTTCTTTCATTAAGCAAAGCGTTTGCTCCACTTTTTGAGACGACACATTTTCTCCTCCAGACTTAATGGTATCTTTTACCCTGTCGATAAACATTAGTTGGCCTTTACTATCAATAAATCCTAAGTCACCCGTGTGGTGCCAACCAAATTTATAAGCGGCTTTGCTGGCGTCTTCATTCTTATAATATCCATTCATGACCTGCGGGCCTCGCCAAACTATTTCACCTGTTTCGCCCTGTTCCACTTCAACACCTTCCTCATTTATCACTGCTTGCTCGTTAGAACACAGGGGAACACCCCAGTAATTACCCTCTGCAAATTCAGTTTCACAACCGTCTTTGAACAAACTAGAAACAGGGCTAAATTCTGTTTGCCCACTGCCTAAGTGGACTTTGCAGCCAAAAGCATCACGAATTTGCTGACGACTCTGCTCACTCATTGGCGCCATACCGTAAATGGCTAATTTAAAGTGGCTGAGGTTTCGTTCGTGAAAGTTATCTGTTGCCATTAGTGCATTCCACATCATAGGTAAAAGCACGGACGTCTCTATTTTTTCACTTTCTAAGCTGTTCGCTATTTGAATAGGATCGAATGTAGCGTGAAGCGTACAGCATCCACTTCTTAAAAACGTTGGGTAGAGTATTGAAAGGGCGGTACAGTGAAATAGAGGAAGAACGAGTAACATTCTGCACTGTGCGCTTAGTTCTAGTTCTATTGCCGCAGTAAGCGCTGCAATGGTTAATGAAAGGTGAGATGTTTCAACCGCTTTGGGTTTAGAGGTGGTCCCAGACGTGTAAATCATATGGGCTGTGTCTCTGTCGTTTATTATCCTGTCTTCAATTTCTGCGTCGCTACGCTCTTTGATAAAGGACTCAAATGCGAACGTAGCCTTGCCCTTATCTTGGCCTAATTGAATAGTAAAACGTATGTCGTCATTATTGCTTATGCTTGCAAACACAAGATCTGAGAGGAGGGGATCGAAAACGACTACTTTGGAACCGCTGTGTTCAAGATTAAAGGTCACGTCGGCAACGCTTTGCATAAAGTTAATAGGCACCGCAATAACGCCCAGTTTGTAGCAGGCAAAGTAAGTAACAACAACATCTATCTGGTTTACCGCTAATATCGCCAGCTTATCGCCTTGTTTAATGCCTTCACGCATCAGCGCATTGGCTAATTTATTAACTTTTTTGTTGAGCTCGTTATAGGTAACGGTGCGGCGTTCATTGTGATAAAAGTCAACTAGTGCAGGTAAACTGCCGCTATCTCGTGCGCGCCTGCGCAACAAATCCCCCATGGCTACGCGTTCTACCAAGTTTCTTTCTAATTGTTGTGTTCTCATGCTTGTGTCCTTGTCGTCAACGCAAAACCTCAGGTGTAATGCTTCTGTGGAAGCCATCCCACGTTTCGCTGGCAGGCTGGTGAAGGTTCTGCAAAGGGAAGAGTGCTGGAGCCGACCCCATGCTGGCACCACCGTCTACAAATAGTGTTTGCCCAGTGATGAAGTTCGCTCCCTTGCTTAGAAGAAAGCACACCGTAGAAGCGACTTCAGCTTCGCTGGCAATTCGTCCTAGCGGAACCGCGTGCTTTAGGTTTTGAATAGCATGTTTCATATCTTCGGGGTAGGTGTCTAGCCCTGACGATGCTACCCATCCAGGCGCAATAGCATTGACCCTAACGCCAAATGACCCCCATTCCCACGCCGCGGTTTTAGTGAGATTTTCGACGCCTGCCCGGGCGGCACCAGAATGTCCCATACCCGGCATGCCATTTTTGTTGTCAGCGGTAATGTTGACAATATTGCCGCCATGAGTTTTAAAGTGCTTATTGAATAGGGCTTTCGCCATTAGAAAGCCACCAATTAAATTAGTTTGAATAACGCGTTCAAAACCGTTTTGGGATATGTGCGAGAGTGGGGCGCGAAACTGGCCGCCCGCCATGTTTACCAACCCGTGCACGCGTTTATGCTTCTCAAGCAATGCGTTTACGGTGTGTGATACGTCTTCTTCACTGCGTATATCAAGCGTGTAATAACAGGCTGTGCCTCCATCGCTTTTGATTTCTGCAGTGGTGTTTATAAGCTTATCTTCACTTCGGCCAATCAGAATAACGGTTGCACCTAATGAGGCAAGTTCATGGGCAGTACATCGTCCTATACCGCTGCCTCCTCCGGTGATAACAATCGTTTGTTTTAAAAAGCTTCTTGCTGCTAACGTTGAATGATATGGCATTCACTCACCTTTGTGTTTGGTAAAAGGGACCAACGACACTGGCACGTTAATAGGCATAGTTAATAACGTTTGCGCGGCTGATTTTCCCTGGCTATCAGTGCGAAGAGATGCGGTGCCGCCGCCTCCTAATGCATCAGTGAGTAAAAAATTAAAGCTGTTAATGCCAGGTAGGGCATACCGAGAAACACTTCCTTTTACTGAATAAGCAAAAAAATGTTTCACCACATCAGCAGTTAGAGCCCGATTTAAAAAGGGAAAGAGCTTTGGATGTCGCGCGATCACCCCAATGTTTAAGTTGTTACCTTTGTCGCCGCTTCGGGCACAAACCAACTCAACTAATGGAAGAGAGACTGAGTGTTCATTATCAAGCTGTGCTTCTTGAGTCGGTTCAGAACGACATGCTTCTTTCTGAGATTGAATGGGAGCAGCGTCAGTTTGGTAAGTAGCGTGCGCCACAATGACATCATTTTTTTGAATACTTACCGAAACCTTATTCTTGTTGATTAAAAACGAGTGCACCCGAATAAGAGGTTGTGGCTTAGGGCGACCAGCGCCAAATCCCGCCATACCAGGCGCAGCCGATGTAGCCAAATACGCCATTTCACTGGCACAAAAATAAAGGGCTTTACTATTACTGTGATGAAGTGTGAATTTGGCAATGACCTCTCGCGTATGCTCTGCATTAGCATGGGGGCCAAAGGTTGCTTCGCTGCCTAATATTTCAATACAGGTGTCTTTAAAGGGCGGCATACCTCTTTCAATGAGCGCGCGTTCGGTTCGTGCAACCAGCGCATGAATATTGGTAAGCGCTTTTTGTTTTGCGTTAAAGCCTGCAATAAAAAAAGCGCCAGTAAGTTTATAGCCGTCTATGTATGTTGCACATACCTTGTAGTCGTTGCCAGGCGCTGAGCCTTTGGCACCATACACACGTACAGCGTTGCTATGCGTTTGCTCTAAAGATACGTGGGTAAAGTCGCAACAAACATCGGGTAGAAGATAATTTGCAGGGTCGCCAATTTCGTACAGCAGCTGCTCGGCCACTGTGAAGGTTGTTACCAGTCCACCAGTGTTTGGTGGGATCACAATAGTAAACTCGCCGCTTGGTTTAACCTCGGCAATGGGGTAGCTCATGTCTGAAAAGTCAGGCACTTGCTCCCAATCGGTAAAATTTCCCCCGGTGCATTGAGCACCGCACTCGAGCAAATGTCCTGCAAGCGAACCTTGAGCGAGCGCGTTGTAATCGTCATAGCTCCATGAAAACTCATGCATTAAGGGCCCAAGCACGAGCGCACTGTCTACCACTCTACCCGTAATCACAATATCAGCACCGGCAGCTAACGCATCGGCAATTGGCTGGGCGCCTAAATACGCATTCATCGACGCAAGGGTATTAGGTAATTCATTGCCATTATCAAGGTCATGGGTATTAGCTTCAGCTAGAGTTTCGCGGTGCACCTCGTTAAGCAAGTTGTCACCGTACACGCCTACAATATTCAAATTTAGGTTTAGCTGTGCACACAGGGCATTAAGCGATTCTATGCAGGCCGGCACATTGACTCCCCCCGCATTTGCAACTACTTTTATGCCTTTTTGTGCACAGTCTTGCAGTACGTCTTTCATGGCCACGGTTACAAAGTCGACGGCATAGCCTAGCTTTTCATTCTTTGCTTTGGCTTGCGATAAAATGGCCATTGTCACTTCGGCTAAGTAATCAAAAACAAGGTAATCGATGTCACCTTCTTCAACTAGCTGCCTTGCAGAAAGCTGACTGTCACCATAGAACGCTGAAGCACCGCCTATACGAACCTTATTTTTGTTCATGGATGACCTCGTCGGCTTGAAGTATGGTGGCTATGGTTTGTTTAGATTTAACCTGATCGCCAGCTGTAATTGAAGAAAGGTGAACCGTACCTTTTATGCCTGCTTTAAGGGGGTGTTCCATTTTCATCGCTTCCATAATGGCCACCGTATCGCCTGCATTAACGGTATCACCTTGCTTTACAAGAAGAGCAACGATGACACCGTCCATCACTGCATTCACTTGCGCTGTGCCCTGTGTTTTTTGGTTATCTACTTTGCTGTGCGTTACGCAGCTAAACGTGAAGTGACCTGTGCCATCGTCAATAAATAATGTGTTACCGTTCCCAGCGTATGAGACCGTGCTTCGCAACTTATCTGCTTCTACTACTAAGCTTTGTGGCGTTAAGTCTAATAACGTAAGTGTTACTTCTGTTTTAGTACTTGTATCGCAGATTCGATAGTGATTAGTGAAAGGCGTAACAGTCATTGATGCGGTGACATCGTTGCAAGTAATAATGATGGGGTAAGCAAAGCCCATGGAGTGTTGCCAAGTGGGTGTGAGCTTATTCAATGCATTACCATAAACCAATGTACTGGCATGTTTATTTTGCGTTAACGCAAACAGCAGCGCAGCTTTCGCTAATAACGAAAACGATGGCGAAAGGCTGCCTTTCATGTTGTCGTTTTGTGCGTGTTGCTCAATAAATGCCGTTGTTACATCGCTTCCCAAGAACGCAGGGCTTTGCACAAGGTTTTGTAAAAAGTGTTTATTGGTATTTATTCCAATTATCTGTGTTTCGCGAAGCGCTCTCGCCATTTTTCTAACCGCGCTCTCCCTGCTTTCAGCTTTAACAATTATCTTGGCAAGCATAGGGTCGTAATGACTGCTTACTTCCATGTTCTGATAAACGCAGTGGTCGGTTCTAGCGTTCGTGGCAGGTTTCCATACTTTTACCTTCCCAGTTTGCGGCATAAAGTTTTGGCGCGGCTCTTCAGCGTACAGGCGCACTTCAATGGCGTGACCGCTTATTTGAATGTCTTGCTGTGTGAAGGGAAGCGATTCTTCACAGGCTACTCGCAGTTGCCATTCAACTAAATCTAGCCCCGTCACTAACTCTGTAACCGGGTGTTCTACCTGTAAGCGCGTGTTCATTTCTAAAAAGTAAAATTGTTTGTCGCTATCAACTAGAAATTCTACCGTGCCTGCACCACAGTAGTTACAAGCCTTTGCAGCAGCCACAGCCGCCTCTCCCATGCGTTTGCGTAATTGCTCATCCACAAACGGCGACGGGGCTTCTTCAATCACTTTTTGATGCCGGCGTTGAATTGAGCAATCTCTTTCACCTAAATAAAGCGTGTTGCCGCAGCCGTCTGCAAAAATTTGAATCTCTATATGCCGAGGCGCAATTAACGCACGCTCTAAAATAAGTTCGTCATTTCCAAATGCGTTTAAGGCCTCAGAGCGAGCCGTAGAAATATGAGCTGCCAAATCACTGGCTTCATGCACTAAACGCATACCTTTGCCGCCACCACCAGCGCTGGCTTTCACCATTAAAGGAAAGCCAATATTTTGGGCATTTTCAATGAGTGCCTCGTCACTTTGGTCGCTACCTTCATAGCCTGGAATACAGGGAACATTAGCCTGCAGCATGGCTATTTTTGACAAACGCTTACTACCCATTAAGGCTATGGCGTCTGCGTTAGGGCCAATAAAGGTTAAGCCAGCTTTTTCACATGCACGTGCGAAGTCAGCATTTTCTGATAAAAAGCCATACCCAGGGTGGATAGCATCTGCCTGTGTTTGAATTGCGGCGTTTATCACTTTTTCACTGTGAAGATACGACGATGTAGGATCGGCAGGACCAACGAAAACAGCTTCATCAGCCTGCTGTACGTGCAGCGCGTTGCGGTCAGCCTCGCTATAAATAGCAACGGTAAAAAAGCCCAGCTTGTGTGCGGTTCGAATAATGCGACAGGCAATTTCGCCGCGATTAGCAATGAGTATTTTTTGAATGTTTCGCGTCATAATGTGTTCACTCACACCAAGAAGGTTTGCGTTTTTGAATGAAGGCTTGGGTTCCTTCTACCCCTTCTTCAGACGTTAGCGACTTAACAAACGCCGTAGCAGCGCCGTCAAGGATCTGTTCAAGTGGCGTGTTATTTAATCCTAATAACAAACGCTTGGTATTTGAGTTTGCTTGCGGTGCGCATTGTTTTATTCGGGTAATTTCTTTGTTTACCTGTTCGGAAATGGCGTTTGATTGACAAACGCCATGCACTAAACCCAAGCGCAATGCCTGTTCGGCATTTAGCTTTTCACCAGTAAGTGCCAATCTTTTTGTTTGATCGACCCCAATGCGGCTAGCCACAAATGGCGCTATTTGTGCGGGAATAACACCTAACCCTGTTTCAGGAAGTGCGAAAAAGGCGCTGTCAGAGGCAATGGTTATATCTGCTACACAAGCTAAGCCAAAACCGCCGCCAAGTACCGCGCCTTCAACCACAGCAATGACTGGTGTGGCAGAGTGTTTTACTTGAGTAATCATGCGACCAAAACTACGATTGAAGTGCCAAATAGTGTCTTCTCGTTCAGATTCACTTAACGACGATAAATGCATGTCAGAAATATCGCCGCCAGCGCAAAAGTTGCCATGGCTTCCCTGTATTACGACGACCCGTAAATTATTCATATCTTCAACGCGTTCAAAACACTGCATGACCTCTTCAACCAATGTTAAATTCATGGCATTTTTCTTATGCGGGCGGTTAAATTGAATGTGCAACACGTTGTCAGTAAGCCGTGCGGTAATTTCTTCGAATACCATTGATTCTAAGTGGGGCATCCTGTTGTCCTCTTTAGTCAAATTGAGGCCTATAGCCTGCCTACGCCAAAGCTAGTAGGGTGAAGTTGCTTCGTTTTAGCGTGCTGGCAAATAGAAAGAACAAAAGCAACAATAGAGCGGGTATCTCTTGGATCTATAATGCCGTCATCCCACAAGCGAGCAGAATTAGCGAGGGCACGTGATTTTGCTTCCATTACCGTGACGGTATGTTGTTCTAGTGCGGTTAGCTTTTCCTCATCTACGCTGCCACTTCGCATCATTTTGGCGTGAGCAACGGTGCGCAGCACACTACCAGCTTGGGCGGGGCCCATCACGGCGACCACTGAGCGGGGCCATGAAAACATAAAGTCAGGCTCAATGCCCCGTCCAGCCATGGCGTAGTTTCCTGCGCCAAATGAACCTGCCAGAACAATGCTTATCTTGGGGACGGTAGCATTGGTAACTGCTTGAATGAGTTTTGCGCCGTGCTTTATGATGCCTGCGCGTTCAGACTCTGTGCCCACTAAGAAGCCGGTGGTGTTATGTAGAAACAACAAAGGAGTGCCAGCTTGTTCACACAGCTGGATAAACTGTGCTGCTTTCGCTGCGCCTTTCGCAGTAATAGGCGCATTGTTGCCTATAACACCACACGGTTGCCCTTCAATGGCCATGTATCCGCACACGGTGCCCATATCAAACTCGGGCTTAACGTCAACAAAATCTGATTTATCAGCGATACGGGCAATGACTTCGCGCACATCAAATGGAGTCTTGGCGTCTTTGGGAACGATGCCAAGTAGTTCATCTGAAGTATAAACAGGGGCAACATCGCAAGGTGTTGTTGCTTCAGAAAAATCTTTATTCCAGTTCAGCATTTGCGTAACTTCACGGGCAATGCGAATACCATCGGCATCGCTCTGAGCAATGAAATCTGCTACGCCAGAAACCTCACTGTGCATCTCTGCGCCACCTATTTCTTCGTCAGTGGCTATTTCCCCTGTTGCGGCTTTTAGTAAAGGCGGGCCTGCAAGGTACACCGTAGATTGGTTGCGTATCATAATTACATAGTCTGACAGTCCAGGCTGATACGCACCGCCTGCTGTGGCACTGCCATGCACAACTGTTATTTGCGGAATACCTGCGGCCGACAAGCGAGCCTGCATAGCGAAACCTGCAGCAGAGAACCCAAACCAATCACCTAGCGAAGTAAGGTCGCCGCCACCGCTTTGCGATAACGCTATTACCGGTAATTTTTGCTGAAGGGCAATGTGATACAAGCGCAGCCGCTTTTTGCTACCAAGTTCGGTTATGCTGCCACCTTTAGTGAGGTAATCATCAACCATAACAATACAGCGAGTGTTAGCGACATAACCAATGCCTGCTATTACTCCGCCACCGGCAGCACTGCCGTCTTTGTCGCCTTCTTGCAGATATCCACATAATGTTGAAAGGGGAAGAAACGGCATGTTGGGGTCAAGCAATAAGGTGAGTCGATTGTGTGGTGACAGTAGCCCTTTTTCTTCGTAACGCGGTGCTTTTTCTTGCGCGTTTTGAATGACGTTTTGCTCGATAGTGCGAAATTCGGCAACGGCGTCTTCCATAGCGGCGTAATTGTTACTATAAGATGTACTTTTAACGTCAATATTAGACTGAAGAATGGCCATGACTTAGCTTCCTGCGTGCGCGGTTTGATGTTCCGTAACGTGATTAAACAAAGGCGTTGTGGCCGCTTTATTGTATTCCCCTTCAAGTTGTTCAATAAGGCTATGTACTGAAATCACTGAGCGAATTCCACTTACACCATGCCCTGCGCTCCACATATCTTTCCAAGCGTTACTGCCGCCCAAGTCTAAGTCGACGTTTTCTTTACCCTCAACCGACGCTAAGTCTACGCCAGCTCGAGTGATAGAGGGTTTTAAGAAGTGGCATTTGACGCCAGTGAAGGTGTCAGTAAACACAAGATCGTTCACGTTGGCGTTAACCAACATGGTTTTGTAATCAGGGTCTACTTCGGCTTCGTTCGTAGCAATAAAGCGTGTGCCCATATAGCTGTAATTAGCGCCTAAAATCTCTGCGGCTCTAATTCCGTAACCATCATTAATAGCGCCAGCAAGTACCAGTGGGCCTTGCCAAAACTCTCTCACTTCACGCAGAAGCGCGAAAGGGTTTACTTCTCCTGAGTGCCCGCCAGCACCAGCAGCAACTAAGATTAGGCCGTCTGCACCTGCTTCAATGGCTTTTCTCGCGTGGGCTACAGTAATTACGTCGTGAAAAACAATGCCTCCCCACTGATGGACTGCATCAATAACAGATTTAGGGTTACCTTGGCTGGTAATAACAAACGGCACTTTGTGCTTTTTGACTATCTCAAAGTCGGCATGAAGGCGCTTGTTCGAGGCGTGCACCACCAGGTTTACAGCGTACGGCGCCACTTTTGCTGCTGGGTTAGTCCGTTTCTCTTCATCTAAGGCCACGGTGATGGTGGTCAACCATTCATCTAACGCTGCTTGAGTGCGAGTATTAAAGGCGGGAAAACTACCTACCACGCCATTTTTACAAGCGTTAACCACTAAATTTGGGCTAGAAACTAAAAACATGGGGGCGCAAATCACGGGTAGCCGCATATTTTTATTCAGCATATCTTGAACTGTTTTCATCATAAAAATACGTCGCTATCTACGTTTAGGGAAAATGTCCATGTACTTTGCAATAATGCCGAGCATCATTTCGTCGCTACCGCCAGCGATGGATAATATTCGGGTATCGCGATATGCACGCGCAACAGGGTTGTCCCACATAAAACCCATACCGCCCCAATACTGAAGGCAGCCATCGGTAACCTGTCGCCACAGTCGGCCGCTTTTCAGTTTTGCTATTGACGCCAAGTAAGTGGCATCTTTTCCTTCAAAATGGTCCTGACATGCCTGCCACGTTAAAGCGCGCAGAGCCTCAATTTCACTTTGCAGTTCAGCTAATTTGAAATGGACGGTTTGGTTGTTGATAACAGGCTGACCAAATGTGTGTCGGTCTTTTGTCCATTCGATGGTGTCGCTTATAATACGTTCCATTCCTTTCAGCGAACTAGCTGCTGCATACATGCGCTCTTCTTGGAATTGCATCATTTGCATAGTGAAGCCTTTGTTTTCATCTCCAACTAAAAAGCGCTTTGGAACGCGCACATCATCGAAGAAAATTTGGCCAGTGTCGCTGGCGCGCATCCCCAGTTTGTTTAACGGCTTTGAAATAGTTATGCCTGGGGTGTTAAGGGGGACGATAATTAATGATTTATTAGCATGTACTTGCCCGTCGCTTGTGTTTGCTAGCAGGCAAACCCAGTCTGCTTGGGTGGCATTCGTGATCCACATTTTCGTGCCGTTAATAATAAAGTCGTCACCATCTGTACGGGCTGTGGTTTTTAACCCTGCAACATCTGACCCCGCCCCTGGTTCACTCACTCCAATACATGCCACCATGTCGCCGGCAATAGCGGGCGCTAAAAATTCACGCTTTAGTTCATCACTGCCAAATCGCGCCAGGGCAGGGGTGGCCATATCGGTTTGAACGCCGATAGCCATAGGAATAGAACCGCCATACGCACGACCTATTTCTTCAGCAAATACCAGGTTGAAACTGTAATCTAAACTCGCGCCGCCGTAGGCTTCAGGCTTTTGAATACCTAAGAGACCTAAATTCCCCATCTTTTTAAACAAGCTATGAAGGGGAGCAATGCCGTCCTGCTCCCATTCGTCAATGAACGGGTCCATCTCTTGATTTACAAAATCGTGAACGGTTTTTCTAAGTGCGTTGTGCTCTTCAGTAAATTGCATTTTTCTATCTCTACGAAATTGTGACTGACTTCATAGTAATTTTGTGAAAATAATGTTAACAGTGTGAGTTGGGACAATAGATTGGCCAATCGGGCCAAAGTGGCGAGATCAAAATAGCTAGCTTGAACAGGGAAAGACCATGCTTAAACACGTAACTTTATATGCCAGCGAAAACACCATGGGGCTTAGCATGGGCTTAACCCATGACGTGCTGAAATTTGCGTCAGACCTTCAGCATAAACTGCTGGGAAACGCGATAACAGTAAAGCTAGTGACGATAGACGGTAATCCTACGACAACGTTTAGTGGCCTTGCGATTACTCCAGACTGTGCGCTGGCTGATATTGATGAGACTGATTTGGTAATACTGCACAGTGTGTGGGGGGACATGGAACCATTATTGGCTCAACAAACCGCTTTATACCCAAAGCTACGGCAGTGGCATAGCAAAGGTATTCCAATAATGGCGGCAGCCACGGGCGCTTTTTTTCTCGCACAGGCAGGGCTGCTCAACGAGAGAATGGGCACCACTCACTGGCATAAACAATCGCACTTTGCACGAGCTTTTCCCAAAGTAAACCTTAGGTCTGATAGATTCATTACCGCCACAGGCGAGCTGTATTGTTCTGCAGGGCTAAATGCTGCATTAGAAATAATTGTTTTTCTGATATCGCGTTTGTCGTGCAAAGCGGTGGGGGAGGCTATAGAGCAGGCGTTTCTGGTCGACTTTCGCCGTGGTGTTACGTCAGAAGCAACGTCGCTCAACCACCAAACCTATCATCAAGACGACGATATTTTAAATATTCAGCAGTGGTTAGAGATACACTTTGCAGAAAAAGTGACCATAGGTGAAATGGCGGCGCGCATAAATATGACTGAACGCACCTTTAAACGCAGGTTTAAAGAGGCTACGGGGGAAACTCCTCTTGGTTACATTCAACAACTTAGAATAGAACAGGGGAAAGAGTTTCTGAAACACAGCGATAAGAGTGCAGAAGAAATTGCATGGGCAGTGGGGTATCAAGACCCAGGGCATTTTAATCGACTTTTTAAACGAACTTTTGGAATGAATGTTTCATGCTGGCGAGATACTTATCAGCAAACAACGAATAGGCGTTAACGTAGTTTAGGGCGCTTGTTCAACAATTAGCGTTGAGCGGTTAATACCTCTATTAAACATGCTGCCGCGTGCTACAATAGGTACAGAACAAACCACCTTAAAGCAGAGCCAAAATCTTGAGTATATTAGTTCGAAACTTACCAAAGACATTTACAAAAGAAAATCTTGAAGACTTGTTTTTCGAGTTTGGCACCATAGCGTCGTGCGACTTGGTGATGGATGAGGCTTCTGGCTTATCGAAAGGCTTTGGTTTCGTAGAAATGAGCACGCAAGAAGAAACCGATAAAGCCATTGAAAAACTTAACGCCAAAGTTATCGACGGTAAGAAAATTCGTGTTAAGTGGTCAAATCAAGAGAAGAAGCAGGCTGAAGCGATAGCTAGTGCGCCAGCGCCCAAAAGAGACATTCCCGAAGATGTATGGGGAAGTGCTTCTCGCAATAACTCTGATCGTGAAAACGACGCCGAGTAATACCGAGGGAATATAATTGACAAGCGCTAACAACGAAGGTTGTCAGCGCTCAACCTTCATTTAACCAGATACGGTTGCTGTTTGTACTTGAGTATTGCGAGCAGTCATAACAATGGCCAGCCACACCAGTACACCACCACCGGCAAGCGCTAGGCCTACCCAACCCGTTGATGTATAGCCGTAACCCGCTGACAGTGTCATTCCTGCCAACCAAGGGCCAAGCGCATTAGCGGTGTTAAAAGCCGCATGGTTCATGGCGCCGGCTAAAGTCTGAGCCTCGCCAGCGACGTCCATAAGCCTTGTTTGCAGCGGCACCACCATGCCACCACCGATACCAATGAAAAACAGTGATGCTGCCATTAAGTACGGATTTCCCATCGACGCAGCGTAAGCTGCAGCTGATAGGCCCAGTAAAACCTGAAACGTAATCGCTGACGTCAGTAGCCTGCCCTCAGAATAGCGGCCTGCAATAATATTGCCCAAGGTTACGCCTATGCCATAGATAAGCAATGTGGCCGAGATTCCCCACTCAGGTGAAGAGGTTGTATTGAGGTAAGAGGCACTGAAGTAAGAATATACGGAGAACATGCCACCAAAGCCAATCGCGCCCATAAGTAGTACCAGCAGCACGTCTTTGTTTTTCAGAGCTTTAAGCTCGGTAAGCGGTTTGGCATCTGGATTAGGGCCGCGGTACGGTGCGGTTTTCCAAACCATTAATGCAGTAACTAACGCAAAGGCTGAAATAATAAAGAAGCCAGTTCGCCATCCGAACATTTGCCCAATACCGCTAATTGACGGCACACCAATAATATTGGCAATAGCCAAGCCTAAAATGACGTTACTGACAGCTTGCGCCCGTTTATTCTTACCGGCAATGTCTGCAGCAAAGAGCATGGCAATGCCGAAGTAAGCGCCATGAGGAAGGCCAGCAATAAAGCGCGCTATATTCATTGTCCATTCTGACCACGCTAGTGCTGTTAGCAAGTTTCCGCCAGCATAAAATACCATCATTGAAATAAGCATGGTGCGTCTTGCAAGCCTGGAAAAAAAGATAGTGATAAGCGGCGCGCCCACTACAACACCAATGGCATAAGCACTAATTGCGTGACCGGCGACATTTTCAGTAATGCCAAAATCTTCTGCAAAGTAAGGCAATAAACCCATTGCCGCAAATTCGCTGCAACCGATCACAAAGGTTCCGAAAGCCAGCCAAAAGGTTATAGTGGCCAGTGAGTATTCACCCAATGCTGAGGGCTGCTCTGAAGAGGCCTGCTTTGGAGAGGCTTGGTCAGAAAGAATCTTGTCAGTTTGATTCGTCATAAACGTCCTTTTGTTCATTGAGTTCAATCACGTACTTAGTGGCTGTTTTAGCGAGGGTCTGTTGAGCTTTGCTGTGCATTTTTACAATGTCTGTGTGTCATCAAAGATAAAAGGCTCTCAGCAGACTAGCGCTTTGATGAAACGCAAATACCGGCTCAACAGAATGTTTGCCGGTTCTCTTCGAATAGTCGCCCTTATCATCGATAATATTTAGCAATGAGCAACAGCCCACAGGTTCGTGCTTTTCGTATTCGTTTACTGCAAGAGATCGTAGCATCGCTCAGATAGCAAGTAACGGTAACTGATAAGGTTTCTTAATCAATTCAGCGATTTAAATGTAGTGCTTTTGTTAATAAATTACGTCGGACCTTTTGCGTTAGAAAGTCGAATGGGCGTTTAAGAAAATCGAAGGTGACTGTTTTCTGTGCACAAATATTGGTTACCTTTTAGTTCATCACTTTGTCATCTTTTAACATTTGTCACGTTTTCCGATCGTGGCGTGAGCACAACGCCGTATCTATTGCCTCCATTGAAAACAAACGTCTTGACTTTGAGGTGTTCTATATATAGAACGTTCTTTAAATGGAACAAAATGAAGTTGGTAAGGTGTGAATCAATCAACGCTCAACATTCTCGGAAGGCATTTGCAGAAACTCAGGCAGGACAAAGGTGTCTCGCTGTCGCAATTGGCAGCAGGGGCAGGTATCGCTAAATCTAACCTTTCAAGATTGGAGCAGGGCAATGGCAACCCGACCCTAGACACCATTTGGCGATTAGCTAAACAACTAGACGTTCCGTTCGGTCAGCTAGTTCAGCCTCTTAGCGCAAGCGTTGGAGAAAAGGGGGTAGAAGTTCGTTTAATTGAGCAAGGACAAGGTATCCCGAACGTTGATGCTTATTGGATGTCGGTTGCACCCAATAC